>DASVIY010000051.1:0-15606 GCA_036386195.1 Acidimicrobiia bacterium
GCGCGAACACGTCACCGACGATCGTGAGCACCTGCACGGCCTCGCGCTCCACGGCGTCCCACACGGCGCCGGGGTCGAGACCCGGCTCGTCGAGCAACACGACGGCGCCGCCGCCGCTCAGGGTGGAGAGCGCGGTGAACAGGCCGGTGCCGTGCATGAGCGGACATGCCGGGAGGCACGTGCCCGTGCGCTTTCCGGCCCGCGCCGCGGCGATCGGGTCGGGCGGCTCCGTGCCCGGCCGGCCGATGTTCCATAACGCGGCGTAGAGATCTTCGTTGCGCCACATCACGCCCTTCGGCATGCCGGTCGTGCCGCCCGTGTAGAGGAAGATGAGGTCGTCGCCGCTCGGCACGCGCTCCTGCCAGTCGCCGGTCGGCGCGCTCTTGGCGATCGCGGTCTCATACGGCGCACCCGTCTCGAGCGTGACCGGGCGCCACTGTTTGCCGATGCGCTTCACCGCCCGCTTCACCGTTGTCGCGAACGCGGGGGCGTGGATCACGGCCTTGGAGTCGGAGTTGTCGATGACGTAGTACGTCTCGTCGACGAGGTAGCGGTAGTTGATGTTGACCGGGGTGGCCCCGAGCTTGAGCGCGGCGAAGAACGTCTCGAGGTACTCGGGGCAGTTGGTCACGTCGATCGCCACCTTGTCGCCGGCGGCGACCCCGTGGTCGTGCAAGAAGGTGGCGAGGCGCGCCGAGCGATCGTCGAATGCGCCGAAGGCGACCCGCCGTTCGCCGCAGACGAGGGCGTCGCGGTCGGGAACGGCCTGAGCGATGCCGTGCCAGAAGTGCGCGAAGTTCCAGTCGGACATGTGTCGGAGGTTATGCGGCGGCGGCGCCGTGCGCTTCGTCCGTCGATGCGGTAAGCAATCGGGCATGACCGACCGGGATCTCTCACGCCGCGAGCTCCTCAAGGGCTCGGCCGCCCTCGGCCTCGGGCTCGCCGCGGCGCCGTATCTCCATCTCGCCGGCGTCGACGGTCTCGACGGGATCGCAGCCGCCGCGATGAACGGCAGGAGGCGGCCGCCGTTGCGCAAGCCCGGGTCCCGACCCGACCCGAAGCGGCGCGAAGGCAGCGACCTGTTGCCGAAGATCGACCACATCATCGTGGTGATGATGGAAAACCACTCGTTCGACAACTACTTCGGCATGCTGCGCCGCGGCGACGGGCTGTCGCTCGACAGGCACGGGAAGCCGAAGAACACCAACCCCGACGGCAACGGCAACCTCATCCGTTCGTTTCGCATGCCGAGCGCGTGTCAAGAGAACAAAAGACCGAATCAAGATTGGAACGCGAGCCACCTGTCGCTCGAGAATCACAACCAGGGATTCGTCAAGGCGTGCACGCCGGTCGCGATGGGCTACTGGACGGGTGACGATCTTCCCTTCTACTACGCGCTCGGCAAGACGTTTCCGTTGTGCGATCGCTGGTTCGGCTCGTGCCTCGCGCAGACCTACCCCAACCGCCGCTACCTCATGGCCGGCACCTCATACGGCACGACGGCCACGAGCGTCTCGGAGCTGACGACCGTGCCACCTCCGCCCAACGGCACGATCTTCGATCGCCTCGCGGCGCACAACATCAGCTGGAAGGACTACGCGCCCGACCTCGCGCAGCTCGCCATCATCCCGCAGGCGTTCACCAAGTATTCCGACCCGCACGTCTCGACCATCGCGCAGTACTACAAGGATGCCGCGGCCGGCACCCTTCCGTCGGTGTCGTTCGTCGACCCGAAGTTCGTCAACCCGGAGACGAGCGAGGAGAACCCGCAGGACATCCGCCTCGGCGAAGACTTCTCCGCCAAGGTCATCAAGGCGGCGATGACCGGAACGGCGTGGAAGAGCACGCTGCTCGTCTGGATGTACGACGAGCACGGCGGCTACTACGACCACGTCGTACCGCCCAAAGTCGTGAAGCCCGACAACATCCCGCCCAACCTCCCCATGCCGCCCAACGCGGCCGGCGGCTTCGACCAGTACGGCTTCCGGGTACCGGGCTCCATCGTGTCGCCGTACGCGAAGAAGAACTACGTGTCGCACGTGACCCACGACCACACGTCGGTGCTGAAATTGATCGAGACCAAGTGGAACCTCGGCGCGCTGACGTACCGCGACGCCAACGCCGACAACCTGCTCGACTCGGTCGACTTCAAGAAGAAGCCGGCGTTCCTCCATCCGCCGAAGCTGCCGAAGTCCGCGATGGCGCGCGACGGTGCGGCAGCGAAGGCGTGCGTGCCGGGCGATCCGGGCGGCCCGATCCCGCCGGCCAGTGCGATCGTTCCGGCGAAGGCCTGAACGCGCCGTTCAGACCGCCGGGACCGCGCCGGCCTCGCCGGTCTCGTAACAGCGCAACAAGTTCTCGAGCCACGCGCAGCTGTCGCCGAGACCACCGGGCCGGTTCCGCGCCTGCCACAACCGGCGGTGCTCCGCGATGATCGGCCGGAGCTCGCCGGCAAGCGCGTCTCGCTGCTCGGGCGGGATCGACTCGAGGCTGCCGTTGCCACCGAGCCGGGCGATGCCGTCGTGCACGAGCACCCGCACGAGCGCGATCGCGTTGCGGAGCTCCTCGCGCACGAGGACGCCGTCGTCGCTGTGCGGTCGAGAGCGGGCGATCCGGGCCTCGACGCCGTCGAGCTGTTGGGCGACACCGTGCAGCTGGTCGACCGTGAGGCCCTTGGTGGGCCCACGATCGAGGTGCAGCTGCGGGAAGTAGAGATGCAGCACGAGCGCGGAGACGTTGGGCACCTGGGGGCTCACGGCGAGATACAGGTCGCCGAGCTCGACGAGCACGGCGCCGAGCTCGCCGCTCTCGTCATCGAACCGGTGCGCATTGAGTACCGCCGCGAGATCGAGGTCGCGGTTGGTGTCGACGCACCATGACACCGCGGCGCCGTACGCGAAGCCGGGCTCGCTGATCGGCAGGTACTGGAGATGGCCGAAGTCGCCCCAATCGGTGTTGAGGAAGCCGCTCGCCCCGTGTGCGAGGGCCGCGTCCATCGCGCTCGCGCAGTCGCCCCGCATGTTGGTGACGCGCCCGAGGATCGTGAGCCAGCTCGACGTGCCCGGACACACCCAGAAGCTTCGGCCCGCGGCCGCGAACGTCGCGGCCCGCTCGTCGAACGGATACCAATCGTCGTAGCCCCACTCGCAGACCGTCACCGTGTCGGGAAGCGCGCCGATGAGCTCCTTGCGGCCGGCGAGGATGTCGCCCCACACGAGCACCTCGTATCCATCGAGCTCGGAGAACGCGCTCACGGTGCGGGCCCAGGCGAGGTAGTCGTCGATGCGCTCGGCTTCGAGCTCCCACGGTTCGTCGAGGCCGACGTGCACGCGCCGGCTCGTGAAGTTGGGCAGCAACTCGTGGAGGAGTCCACGCACGAGATCGATCGAGCCGGGATTCGTGGGCTCGATCGTGGTGGGTCCCCGCCGGCGCCCGATGTCATCGGTAAAGCCCTCGGGTCGCATCGCGAGCGGCCGGTACCGGTCGTGGGCCAGCCAGCGCTCCATGTGGCCCAGGCAGTTCTGGTTGGGCACCAACTCGACGTGGCGTTCGCGGCAGAACGAGTCGAGCGCACGGATCTCGTCGGGCGTAAACGGGCTCGCGGCTCGCCACACGTCCTCGTGGTCGGCGTACGCGAACGTGTGCTCCATGTACAGCTGGACCTGGTTGACCTTCCACGACGCCAGCCGGTGGATCAGAGCGTAGAGCGTGTCCATCGCCGGCACCTTGTCGCGCGACACGTCGAGCATCACGCCGCGTACCGGAAGGTCGGGCCAGTCGCGAATCGTGACGACCGGCGGTGCGTCGCCGGTGTGCTGTTGCAGCAGTTGCGCGAGTGTCGCTCGCGCGTAGAGCTCGCCCGGCGCGTCCGCCGCGACGATCGTGATCGCCTCGGATGTGATGCGCAGCTCGTATCCCTCGGCCGGAAGTGACGGGTTGCGGGTGACGGCCGGTTCGCGCACGGTCGTGACCGATCCGTCGCTGACCTCGAGGTGACGCGGCACGGGGAGGAGATCGAGCGGCGCGGTCACCACCGGCCGAAGCGCGCGGCGTACTGCTCGTCGGGCCAGTACACGATGTCGCGCGCTTTCAAGTCGTCGCGCTGCGCGTCGTCGTATCCGAGCCATTCGAGGATCTCGGGCGTGTCCTGGCCGACGAGCGGTGGGGGGCCGTGCACGACGCCAGGTGTCTCCGAGAAGTTGATCAGCTCGCCGAACTGGCGCATCAGGCCCATCGTGGGGTGCTCGTACTCGGCGGTGAGCCCGAGCGCGACGTTGTCGGCGTCGAAGAGCGCGAGGTCGCCTTGCTGCGTATCGATGGGGATCTCGTTGGGCACTCCCGCGTCGTCGAGCGCGAGCGACCACGAGATCGCGGTCTTGGTGAGGAACCGGGGCGCGAGCAAGGCCTCCAGTTGCTTGCGACGCTCTGCCCGCGCAGCACGGGTCGCGAATCGTGCGTCGTCGGCGAGCTCGGGTACGCCGAGCGCGGCGCAGAGCCCGATCCACTGTGCATCCTGCACAGCAGCCACTTGCAGCCATCCGTCCTGTGTCTCGTACAGGCGGTAACACGCGTCGACGCCGCACAAATCCACGTCGAGTCGGAGCCGCGGCACGGGAGCGCCGTCGACGAGCAGCGCGTCGGAAGCAAACACCGCGCCACCGTCGAGCAACGACGTCCACACCTCCTGGCCTTCCCCGGTCACCCGCTGGTGATAGAGCGCGGTGAGCACGCCGACGACCGAGAGCATCGCGTTGGCCGCGTCGCACATCCCGAAGCGGTAGTAGAGCGGCTCGTTTCCCTCCTGCGTCGCGCCGGCCTCGTATTCGATCCCGGTCGCGGCCTGGTACAGCGGGTCCAGGCCGCCGAAATGCGAGAGCGGACCCTCGCGTCCATAGGCGTACGTGTTGCAATACACGATGTCGGGCTTGATCGCCTTGCACGCGTCGTAGTCGATCCCGAGGCGCGTCGCGACGCCTTTGGTCATGTTGTGGTGCACGATGTCGGCTCGCTCGATCAGCCGGCGCGCGATTTCCATTCCCTCGGGGGTCTTGACGTTGAGCGCGAGGTCACGCTTGCCACGCTGGCAACCGAAGAACGGCTTGCCGGCCATGCGCATGCCGTCGCCGGTGACGGGCTCGACCTTGATCACGTCGGCGCCGAGGTCGCCGATGATCATGGGTCCGAACGGGCCCGCGAGGTACTGGCCGAAGTCGACGAGCCGGACGCCTTCGAGCGCGTGCACTAGCCGGCTCCTGTCACTGCGGCGAGCGCCTCGGCGGTGTAGCCGAGCTCGGTCCAGATCTCATCGTTGTGCGCGCCGGCCGGTGGAAGGGGCCCCGTGATCGCGCCGGGTGTGCCGAGCAGGTTGATCGGCACCCCGATCTGTGTCGTGGCACCGAGCTCGGGATCGTCGACGTGCGCGATCATCCCGTTCGCCGCGAGCTGCCCATGCGGATCCGAGAGCGCCTCCTCCATCGTGATGATGGGCTCGACGGCATAGTTGTTGGCACGCAGCTCGGCGACCAGCGTGTCGCGGTCGTGCTCCTTGTACGCGTCGCGCTGGCGCTGGGCGAGGTCGGCGCGCTGCGCAGGCGTCCAGTCCTGCATCTCGAGCGGAATGGGTGTGGGCGGCGCGCCGACGATCTCGTCGATGCTCTTCAGCGGCGCGAGGCCACTCATCACCGACAAGTGGAGGTACTCGCGATTCGCGCACTCGTAGATCATTTGCTGGTGCACACCCGGTGGGTACGCCTTGCCCATGAGGTCGTGAAATGCGGCGTCGGCGTGCTCGACGTGCTGCCAGATCTGCGTCGTATAGAGGAACGCTCCTTGGAGCAGCGAGGTGGAGACGTGCTGGCCGTGTCCCGTTGCTTCGCGCGCGACAAGCGCGGTGACGATCCCGGTCGGCACGAGGAATATCGCGCCCATGCTCGGCATCGGCATGTGCAGGAAGATCGGGCCCATGCGCCAGCCCGGCTGCTCCCACTGCTGACCCGACGCGGCCTGTACCAGCGCGTCGTAACCCGGCCGGTCCGCGAGGCGGTGCCCCGGTGGGTAGCCGGGTACCGAGCAGTAGACCAGCCGCGGGTGCTGCGTGTGCAGCGTCTCGTACCCGACGCCGAGCCGCTCCATCACGCCGGGGCGGAAGCTCTCTACGAGCACGTCGGCGGTACCGGCCAAGGTCGTGAACGCGTCGACGCCTGCGTCCGACTTCAGATCGACGGTCACCGACCGGCGGCTGCGCCCCCAAACGTGCGTGCCGGTGTAGTCGCGGAACGGATCCCCGCCGGGCGGCTCGACCTTGATCACGTCGGCCCCTTGCTCTGCGAGCAGCAGCACGCCGAGCGGACCCGCGATGCCCCACGACAGGTCGAGGATCCGCACGCCGTCGAGCGCTCCCGCCATGCCGCGTTGCCTCCGTTCGGGCCGTGAGTTGGTGAGGTTGGTGAGGCAGCGTCGCACATCGCGGACGCGGGTGTCATTCTTCGAGCGTTTGACGCGGCGAACACACGTTCGCTACGCTCACGATCGCTTCGTGAGTCGGCCTCAAAGACTCTCCTGCGATTGCGGTCTGAATCCTTGGAGGGAATCATGTCGGTCGATGAGCGGCGACGCCACGAGATGTATCTCAAGCTCGAAGAAGTCCTCGGGTCCCACGACGCGGAGACGCTGATGGAACACCTTCCCCCCAGCGGATGGGCAGATCTGGTCACGAACCAATCACTCGGCCTTCGCCTCGACGCGCTCGACCTCCGTCTCGAAGCGACGGAGCAGCGCATCCGGGCGGACATGCGCGACCAGATGCAACGGGTGGTGTTCTGGTTCGTGCCCACGATGCTCACCGGAGTCGGGCTCGCGTTTGCCGCCGCCCGCCTCGGCTGAGCGCGCATGGACGAACCCACGTTCACGATCAACGAGCTCAACACCGTGATCCGCGGCGCGCTCAGCGAAGCGTTCCCGCACGAGGTCTGGGTGCGCGGCGAAGTGCAGCGCATCGCAACCGCGCGGACCGGCCACACCTACTTCGAGCTGGTCGAGAAGGACAGCCGCCGCGAGCGGGTCGCGGCGCGCATCGACGTCGCGCTCTTCAAGGGCAACGCGCCGACCATCAAGACACGGCTCCGTGAAGTCCCCGGGGTAACGCTCGCGCCCGATATCGAGGTGCGCATCCGCGGTCGCATCGACTATTACCCGACCGGCGGGCGGCTCCAGCTGGTGATGACCGACATCGACCCGATCTTCACGGTCGGGGGCATGGCCGCCAACCGTGAACGGGTGCTGCGGGCGCTGGCCACGGAAGACCTGCTCCAACGCAACGGCGCGCTCCCGCTGGCGCCGGTACCACTTCGCGTCGGCCTCATTACCAGCAAGGGCAGCGCGGCGTACCACGACTTCGTGCACGAGCTGGAGCGCAGCGGTTTCGCCTGGCAGGTCGTGCTCGCCGACGTGCGGGTGCAGGGCGGCGGCGCGCCGCAACGCGTCACCTGGGCGCTGCGCGCGTTTGCATCGCTCGACGTCGACGTCGTGGTCGTGGTGCGCGGCGGCGGTGCGCGCAGTGACCTTGCCGCCTTCGACAGCGAGCCAGTGGCGCGCGCGATCGCGCTGATGCCGATGCCCGTCTTCACCGGTATCGGACACGAAATCGACCGCGCCGTCGCCGACGAGGTCGCGCACTCCTGCTTCAAGACCCCCACGGCGTGCGCCCAAGCGCTCGTCGAGCAGGTCTGCACCTTCCTCGACCGCATGACCGCGCTCTCCAACGACGTGGTCACGAGCGCGCAGCGGCGGCTGACTGCGGATCGCCGCATGGTCGTGGACGCGGGTCACCGGGTGTCGCGCACCGCCCGGTCCCGGTGTTCGCTCGCGTCCGCGGACATCGCCCGTGGCCTCCAGCGCGTGCGGCGCGGCGCGCCGGCTGCGCTTGTTCGCGAGCGGGGCTTGCTCGAGCGGCGCCGTGGTCGCGCGGAGGAGATCGCGGGCCGCGGTGTGCGAGGTGCCGAGGCCAGGCTCCGAAGTGACGAGCAGACGCTCGCGACAGCCGGCACGCGCCTGTCGCGCGACGCCGCTCGTCACGTTGACGGCATCGAGGCCCGTCTCCGCGCGCTCGATCCGGTACGCGTGCTCGAGCGTGGCTACTCGATCACCCGCACGAATGGCCGGGTCGTGAAGCGGGTCGGGGATCTCGTGCCGGATGCTCGTATTGTCACGGAGCTCGCCGACGGGCGGGCGACGAGCCGGGTCGAGACCGTCGAGCCCGCCGCGCCGGGCACGCACGAGCAACAAGGGGGCGATGTATGAGGGGCGACGGCGCCGGCGACGACGGCGACGAGATCGGCTACGCCGGCGCGGTCGGTGAGCTCGAGGCGATCCTCGGCGAGCGCGAGGGCGATGAGCTCGACGTCGACGTGCTCGCCGAACGCGTGCGCCGCGCGAGCGAGCTGATCAAGGTCTGCCGCACCCGCATCGCCCGCGCCCAGACCGACGTCGACCGCATCGTCACCGACCTCGAGACGTTCGAGACCGAGCTCGACGGCGCCGCGCCTCCCGCGTCCGAAGGTGAATCGGGCGCCGAGCTGTTCTGATCAGCCGGCGGGGTTGATTGCTGCGACGGAGGCGGCCAGCGCGTCTTCCCAGGCCCAGTTCGTCTCGAGGTGGCGGTTGCCCTCGACCATCATGTCGTGCAGCCACCAGAAGGAGTACGCGCCGCAGGACCCGAGCGTTGCGAAGATGCGGCCGACGTAGTTGTGCGGCTGCTTCACGCGTGAGGGGTCGGCGCCGGGCACCGACATACCGAGACGGCTGAAGATCACCGCAAGGTCGCTCTCGATCGCGACCTCGGCCGCGTCGTGCTTCACGAGGTCGCCGTCGATGAAGATGAAGCCGACGATCTGAGCGATGCCGCTGGCGACGAGCGCGATCACGAGCCAGATCACCGGGTCGCGGAATTCCGTGGTGAGTCTTCGCAGCACCTCGAGTTGTCCCGCGATGCGAGAGAAGTTCGACCGAAGCTCGTCGGCCACGCCTTGCGCGTTTGCCCGCTCCCATGCCAGAGCGGTCGTCGCGTCGAGCAACTCGAGACGCCGGCGATTGTGGTCGCGGCTGCGGCGCATGAGTTGGTAGAAGAGGTACAGGCCCCAGATGCCGCACGTGAGAACGGCCAGCAGGATGTCGACGCCGGGACCGGAGAAGTAGTAGTCGCTGTCCGCACGTGCCGCGTAGGCGTTGCGCATCCGTTCGGCCGGCGAAAGCGTGGGCTGTGGCGGAGGCTGCGCACCGCCGGGCGGGGGGACGGGCGGCGGGGGCGTCGGAGGTGGCGGCGGCGTCGACATGGCCGCGGACCCTAGCGTTCAGCAGCCGAGGCAGCTCCCGGCGCTCTCGGCGGGAGCCCGCGCGACGGGCCAGTGCTCCACGGCAACGAGCAGTATGGGATTGCGGTGCGCCGGCGAATTTCTGAAGAATCTCGTCGTGCGGCTCATCGTTTCGGGCCGATCGGTCGATTATCTCAGGAAAGCCGTCAACGCACAGCCGCAAAGCAATCAGCCGCCAATCAACAGGGGAAGCACTCGAGTGCCGCTCGTTCTGGGTGTCCACTCGTCGATCGACGCCACCATCGTGCAGGTCCGTGACGCCGATGACGGGTACATCGTCGGGTCCGGTCGCGTACCGCACCCGGTCGCAAAGTCGTCGCAAATTGAGCAACTGCCTGCCGACTGGTGGGAGGCGCTCGTGGCCGCACGGCGCGAGGCCGGCGCGAGCCCGGTCGGCGCGGTGGCGGTGGTCGCGCAATCGCACGGCCTCGTGGCGCTCGATGCCAATGGCGCCGTCATTCGTGCGCCGCGTATCGGGCCCGATCCCGACGCGGCCGCGGACGCCGAATGGCTCATCAGCAAGGCCGGCGGGCCCGAAGGGTGGGCCAAGGCCTGCGGCACCGTGCCCAATGCCGCGCTCGCGATCGCGAAGTTGTCGTGGCTCCGTCGGGTCAAGCCCGACGCGTTCAATCGGATCGCCCATCTTCTGTGCCCACACGACTGGATGACATCGCGACTCGCACGCCGCTATGTGACCGACCGCGGCGACGCGTCGACGACCGGGTACTGGTCACCGCGCGAAGAATGCTGGCAACTCGATCTCCTCGCATTGGTCGACGACGCCGATTGGGCGCCTCGACTTCCGCATGTGCTCGGTGCCGGTGAGCCCGCGGCGGCCCGCGACGGTGTGATCGTGGCGCCGGGTACCGGTGAGCTCATGGCGGCCGCGCTCGCGTTGGGCGCGGAGCGCGGCGAGGTCATCATCGACGTCGGCACCACGGGCCGCGTCTTCACCGTGAGCGAGCAGCCCACAGCGGATGTGAGCGGCAACGTGGCCGGTTGCGCAGATGCTGCCGGCGGCTATCTCCCGGTTGTCTCGACCGGCGCCGCGGCCGCCGTGACCGACGCCGTGGCACTGCTCCTCGGGATCGACCCGGCCCGCCTCGACCGGCTCGCACTCGACGCGCCGCCCGGCGCTGCCGGGGTCGTGCTCGATCCCACCGGTGAGTCGAGCCGAGACGACGGCGACGCCATCGGATCGTTCGTCGGTCTGCACACAGGTGTCACGCCCGAGCACATCGCCCGCGCGGCCGTGGAAAGCGTCGCGCGCCGCGCGCTCGAAGGTATCGAGCAACTCCGGTCCGCCGGCGTCACGATCTCGGAGGAGCGCGTCACGCTCATGGGTCGCGGCGCACGCTCGCATGCGCTGCAGCGCGTGGTCGCTGACCTTGCGCAAGTGCCGGTCCGAGTGATGGGCCCGCAACAAGCGGTGATCGGCGCGTGCGTGCAGGCAGCCGCGATGGTGCACGGTGTGCCCGCCGGGGAAGTCGCCCACGCCTGGGGATTGTCGGACGGCCGCGCGCTGACTCCGGATGCGCACGCCGACGCGGAGCAAGCCGACGACGACCCGACGGAGCTACAGGAAACCGCCTGAGCGCTCGGCAGTGACGCGCGGGCGCCGGTTCGCCTGACTATCCGAGCGGATCGAGATCGATCCGCAGGGTGAGCAGGTCGGTGCCGACCGTGCGGACCGTCCACGCGTTGAGCGTGCGCGTCGGATGACCCTGCGAGAGAACGCGCTGACGCGCACGGGTATCGTCCTCGTCGAGAAGATGCGCGGTTCCCGTGCGCCAGACCAACCGCCAACCACTGCGCACCTTCACGCGGACCCGCGGGTTGGCCTCGAGGTTGCGCACGTATGCCGCGTGCCGCCCATGTTCGGTGACAATCCAGAACGTGTCGTCCTCGAGCCCTTCGCCAACCGGATTGCGGCGCGACTTGCCCGAGACGCGGCCGATCGTCTCGATCAACGCGAAACCGGGCGGAGCGAGGCCGAGCGCGAACAGGAGCCGGGTCGGTGGGTTCAGGACATACCGCTGGAACGCCCGCACCGCTTGCCGCTTGCGCACGGTCAGCTCCCGGCGGTCTCGCGCTCGCGCCGCTTGCGGTGCCAGCGGAGGCCACCTTCGATCGCGGCGAGGACCGTGTCGTTGTCGCGGGAGATCTTGTGGTGCACGTAGCGCTCGAGGCCGAGCCGGCGCATCCACGGATTGAACGCCTCGTACTCCTCCTGGAAGTGGATGCGCGTGCGTCCGTCACCGAGGTCTTCGAGGCGAGTGTGCCCGGTCGCGTGTGACCACAGTGGTTTGCCGATGGCGTCGTAGCGCCACGACACCGGCCGTTGCGCTTCGGTGAGCCATTCCCACGACTGGCCGACGCCGCCGGAGCCCAGGAAGCGGGGCACGGGGAACGTGCAGTGCCGCACGAGGCCGTTCCCCACGTCGTCACCCGGCACGAGGATGTCGATGCGGCCGATCTTCGCCTGCGGACGGTCGGCACCGCGGTACCAGAACATCTCCCACACCTCGGCGGGCGGCGCGTCCACGACGACGGAATAGGAGTGTTCTTGCACGCGCCGGAGTCTACGGACCACGGCCGCGAGCGCTCCCAGGGCGAGTCGGGGTGGGGCCGGTAGATTCGCGTTCCATGCCGCCGCCCGAGAGCGCCGCGCCGGATCGTCCGCCCGACGAGCCGATGCTCGTCGCCGACTCGATGCTCGACCTCGTCGGCAACACGCCGGTCGTCCGCCTGCGCCGGGTCGGGCGCGATCTCGCCTGCGACCTGCTGGCCAAGATCGAGCTGACCAACCCGGGCGGCAGCGTCAAGGATCGCCCCGCGATCGCGATGGTCGATGCGGCGGAGCGCGCGGGACTGTTGACGCGCGGTGTGAGCACGATCATCGAGCCGACGTCGGGGAACACCGGGGTGGGTCTGGCGATCGTCGCGGCACAGCGCGGGTATCGCTGCATCTTCGTGATGTCCGACAAGATGAGCGACGAGAAGGTCGCGTTGCTGCGGGCGTACGGTGCCGAGGTGGTGGTGTGCCCGACGGCCGTCGCGCCCGAGCATCCCGACTCCTATTACTCGACCGCCGAACGACTCGTGCGCGAGACGCCCGACTCGTTCCGTCCTGATCAATACTCCAACCTCGCGAACCCGGCCGAGCACGAGCGCTCGACGGGTCCCGAGATCTGGGACCAGACACGCGGTCGGGTCACGCATTTCGTGGCCGGTATCGGCACCGGCGGCACGATCACGGGCGTCGGGCGCGCGCTCAAGGCTCGCAATCCGCAGGTGCAGATCATCGGCGCCGACCCCGAAGGCTCGGTGTACTCGGGCGGCACCGGCCGTCCGTATCTCGTCGAAGGCGTGGGCGAAGACTTCTGGCCCGAGGCATACGACCCCACCATCGTCGACCGCACCGTGCGCGTCAGTGACGCCGACTCGTTTCTCACCGCACGCCGCGTCACGCGCGAGGAGGGATTGCTCATCGGCGGGTCGGGCGGCACCGCGGTGTACGCAGCACTCGAGGTCGGTCGCGCGCTCGGCGCCGACGACGTCGTGGTGGTGCTCATTCCCGACTCGGGCCGCGGGTACTTGTCGAAGATCTTCAACGACCAGTGGATGACCGACTTCGGCTTCCTGCATGCCGACGGGCCGATCGCGGGCGACGTGCTCGCGGAGAAGGACGGCTCGATCCCGGATCTCGTGCTCATCCGGCCCGAAGAGCCGGCGCGCCGCGCGATCGGGATGATGCGCGACCTCGGCGTGTCCCAGCTGATCGTCAGCGTGACCACCGAGCTGCCACTGGCCGCGAAGGAGGTGAGCGGGTCGGTCGACGAGCTCGGCCTCATGGATCGCGCGTTCCGCGACCCGACCGTTCTCGACCAGCCGGTCGGCGACATCATGGGGCCGCGCATGCCGATGGTGGGCATCGGCGAGCCCGTGCCGCGCGTCGTCGCGTGTCTCGATCTTGGCCCGTCCGTGCTCGTGCTCGACGGCGGCCATCCGATCGGCGTGCTGTCACGCGCCGACGTGCTGGCGTTTCTCGCGTCCCGGTCGCCGGGATGAGCGAGACGCAGGGCTTCGAGACCCGCGCGATCCATACCGGCCAGGAGCCCGACGGCTCGACCGGCGCCGTGGTCACGCCGATCTCGCTCAGCTCGACGTTCGTGCAGTCCGAGGTCGGCGTACACCAGGGCTACGAGTACGCGCGCAGCGCGAACCCCACACGCGCCGCGCTCGAAGCGTGTCTCGCGTCGCTCGAAGGCGCGGCGCACGGCCTCGCGTTCGCGAGCGGCATGGCCGCGGAAGACGCGGTGCTCCGCCTGCTCGCGCCGGGGAAGCGCGTCGTGTTGCCCGACGACGCCTACGGCGGCACGTTCCGTCTGGTGGCGAAGATCTACGGCCCGGCGGGCACGCCCTGGACCGCCGCGGATCTCACCGCGCTCGACGCGCTCGCCGCGGCGTGGCGCGACGACACGCGTCTCGTGTGGGTCGAGACGCCGACGAATCCGATGCTCACGATCGTCGACATCGCGGCGATCGTCGAGCTGGCTCACGCGCGGGGCGCGAAGGTTGTCGTCGACAACACGTTCGCCACGCCGTACCTGCAGCAGCCGTTGGAGCTCGGCGCCGACATAGTCGTGCACTCCACGACGAAGTATCTCGGCGGCCACTCCGACGTGGTCGGTGGGTTCGTCGCTTGCCGCGACGACGAGCTCGCCGAGGAGCTCGCGTTCGTGCAGAACGCCGCGGGCGCGGTGCCGAGCCCGTTCGACTGCTGGCTCGTGCTGCGAGGCCTCAAGACCCTCGCGGTGCGAATGGACCGTCATTGCGACAACGCCCGCGCGATCACCGCGCTGCTCGCCGAGCACCCGGCGGTCTCGCGCGTGCTGTATCCCGGGCTGCCCGACCATGCCGGGTACGACATCGCCCGCCGGCAGATGAGCGACTTCGGCGGCATGGTGTCGTTTCTCGCTGCCGGCGGCGAGGAGGCTGCGCTCGCGATCGTGGCGGCCACGAAGGTGTTCACCCTGGCCGAGTCGCTCGGCGCGGTCGAGTCGCTCATCGAGCATCCGGCGCGCATGACGCACGCCTCGGTCGTCGATTCGCCGCTCGCCGTCGACCCGGCGCTCGTGCGCCTGTCGGTCGGGTTGGAGACCACCGCCGACCTGGTCGACGACCTGCGCTCCGCACTCGACGCTGCGGTGTAAATCCAGAGCCTCCCACCGCTCGCAAACCACTAGGTTGGGGGTTCTCATTCAGAGGACCCGAGGGACCTGGCCCCACGACGGTCCGGCAACCGGCCCAACGGCACGGTGCCAACGCCAGGATCGATGAGGAGCCATGGACGATCCCGCAATCCGTCACGCCCGACGAAGCGAACGCGCCGCGATCGACCTCGCGGCGTGCGCCGGCTGGGCCGCCGGGCACGGACTGCACCTCGTGCTCGAGCACCACGTGGACAGCCGCTTCGCGTTCCTCGACGCGCACCTGCCGCCGGCGACCGTCGACGCTCGCAAGGACGATGCGCTGTCCATCGCGATTACGGATCCCACCGCGTTGCTCGTCACGGCGGGGGGCTACTACTGGGGCACTCCGATCACTGGCCACCGTGACTGGCCGACGTTTGCGGCATTGCCGAGGGCGTGGGCGGTGCTGGGGGTGAGCGCGCTCTCAGGCGGCTACTACGGCATCCATGTCCACGGCGCGCACGCCGAGCGCTTCGTCGGCGGCGTTCGCGAGGAGACCACCGGCGTCGAAGCGACGATCGAGCTCACCGACGGCAGCCTCGCAATTGCCGTGCGGACCACGATCGGCGTGCGCCTCGAGCACGGAGACACGACCCGGTTGTGTCACGACCTCGGCGAGGCGCTCGCAGCCATCGAGCGACCGGTCGCACGGCTCGACGCCTCGAGCTACGAGACGTCGACGCTTGCCGCACTCATGGAGCAGGCCGCCGTCCTGCCCGACCACTCGCTCGTGCTCAACAACGAAGTCTGGCGTCGTACGCCGGCGTTGATACCGGACTCATCGAGCGACGAAGCCGGTCACCTCTCGTAGCTGGTTCGCACCGCGCTCAACCCGGCGGTGTGACGAGTCGGAGCGGGTTCATTGCCCACTCGCTCCTCGGGCATCACGGCTATCAACAATTTCCTCTTCTCGATGAACGGGAAGCCGGCCCGGCAGTCGACCATCCGCCCCGCGGCGGTCGGTGTCAGCGCAGGATCGCTGA
>DASVIY010000052.1:0-1935 GCA_036386195.1 Acidimicrobiia bacterium
TGCTCCCCCCACGTCGCCGCGACGCGCTTGACGCGGTCGTGAAGCTCGCCATACGTGATCATGTCGAAGCGAGGCAGGTAGTCCCGGCGCGTGCGACCCGTGTCGGGATCGCGTCCGACGTCGTAGCCGCGCTCACCCAGCGCGTGGCGCTCGGCGTATCCGTCAAGGATCGTGGTGATGACCTGCTGGTAGCTGAGTCCGGGCTGCCGAACCGCAGCGCCCACGTCGGCGTCTGGCATCAGCGCCTGGAGCTGCGGGTCCGTCTCGGCAAGCTCCGATGGGCGCCTCGCGGCCGGGCGCAACTCGTTCATCGACATCGCTACTCAATCCCCCCGACGGTCGCCGAAACCGGAAGACGCTCTGGCCCCGAGGGCGTCGCGACGGTTCCCGATTGTATTGGACCGATCGGTCCAATAGCCACGAGTGTTCGAGCCCTCCCCACCGTCGCCTCCGGCGAAGCGATCCAAGTCGTCAGCGAACGCCTCGGCCACGCCCACCCCGCCTTCACCATGCACACCTACCAGCACCTGCTCCCAGGAATGAGCGCCGCAGCAGCAGACCGCTTCGCCACCGTGATCGCCTCCGCGCCGAGCGGATGGCCAGACCCGTCGCGGCCGCCTGTTCGCAGTACCAGTTGATCGTGGCGCCGGCGTGACGAACTCACGCTAAGAAGCTGTACCGGGTGTGACCTACACCGAATTCGACTCTTGTCGGGCTGGCGGGGGCGTGCCCAGCGCCTGCACGCTCAGTCGGCAGCCGTCGGGTCCCGCGCGCCACCGATGGTCGACGCCGGTGACCACGACGCAGTCGCCCGCCTCGAGGGGGTGCGGCCCATCATCGAGTATCAGTTCCACGCTGCCCGAAAGGACGACGTCGAAGTCGAGGGTGTCGGTGTGGTGCATCGGGAGCTCCATGTTCCGCTCGTACTCCACGACGAACCAGCGGGCCAACCCGGGTGCCACACCGAGGTCGAAGGTCGGCGCCTGTCCGATCGGCCGAGCCGATGGCGGGCGTTGCTCGGTAGAGAACACGATTGCTAGCGGAACCCCAGCCGTAGTCGGGCCGAACGCCAGTGTTCCCTCCTCGACGACACAGGATCGGCCCGCGTCATCCAGACCAGTAATGAGCCTGCGCACCGGCCGACCGTAGCTCCGGAGAGAGCTGAGCGCGTCCTGCCGCGTCACCCAGATCGACGCACTCCTCGATCAAGTCGCGCCGTCGGAGATGCCGGCCAAGCGTGACTGGCAACATCAGTCCCGCGTCGGCCACCGCATGCTCGTCATCCTCCGGCGTCCCCGATCGCCCGCGAACGCTCGCTCCGATACCGGGTTCGCTACGTGTTCACGCCCGGCACACGAGCCACGTCACGACCGACAACGTCTTGCTGACCGGACCCGGCTGTCACTCCGCGCGCCAGTTCGTCGCGTCGATGTCAGGACTGGCGTGGAACGTGCATAGCGCGGTGGTGGCACCTCTGTGCGCTCGTCGATACGCGCGAGGTGCTTCAGGATTCACGCACCCGGTGACGGTGCTCTGGGCACGAGTCTCACCACCGGGATCTCGCGTGCGGTTCGGGCCTGGTAGACGCGGTAGCCCGGAAACGAGCGCACGGCTGCGCGCCACAACCGGTCCCGATCGGGACCGGTGACGGTCTCTGCCCGCGCGGCGATCAGCTTCCCGCCCACGACCACGTCGACGTGGGGGTTCGCCTGCAGGTTGCGGTACCAGTCGGGGTGACATGGCGCGCCGCCGTCGGAGGCGATGACGACGAACGCGCCACCGTCGCGTGTGAATGACAGCGGCGTCTCGCGCCCGAGTCCCGACTTGCGGCCGGTCGCGCGCAGGACCAAGAACTCGTGCCCGGCGATGCGGCTCGCGAACCGGCCGGCGGGCGATTCGAGGACCGCGCGGTGCACCCGCGTCGCGACCTTTTGC
>DASVIY010000053.1:0-1937 GCA_036386195.1 Acidimicrobiia bacterium
ACGCCGTACTCCGCGCCGGCCGAACGGGTGAGGCTGTACATCACCACCACTTCGTCGACCTCCCACGGTTCACCGATCACCTGGTCGAGCGCGTTGACCTGCACCGAAACGTCACCCGGTGGATTCACGCGCGCAAGCGTGAGATGCGGGTGGAACTCACGCCGCTCCGGCGCGTAGCCGAGCGGCACCAACGCCTGCTCCACGGTTTGCGCGAGGGACTCCGTCGCGCGCACCCCTTCACCGACGCCCGCCCACAAGACGTTTGCCTTGGCGACGGACGGAAACGCGCCGGCGCCACCGAACTGCGCGCTGAACGGCGCGATCCGGCTGACGGCCTCGTGGACTGTGTCATTGACGAGATCGGCGTCGGCCACCCGCCCGAGGAATTGCAGCGTGATGTGCCACTGGTCGCGGCCGGCCCAGCGCAACCTCTTCGCCGCCTGCGAGCGCCGCACCGGCGAGACGGTGTGCTCGATCGCATCGAGGACGTCATCGGGCGGCGTGATCGCCACGAACGCACGTCCGATAACCGTCATCGCCCTACCTCATCCCGTCGAGACGCATCCGCAACAGATTAAGCAACGAGATCGTCGAGAACTGCCGGATCCGGTCGCGGTCACCGGGCAAGCGGGCCGTGACCGCTTCGACGGGCACGCCGGGGAGCGCGAGGCCGAACCAGACAGTGCCGATCGGCTGGCCGTCCTGCTCCGTGGGGCCCGCAACGCCGGTGATCGAGATCCCGACATCGGCTTCGAGCACGCGCCTCGCGCCGTCGGCCATCTCCTTCGCGGACTGCTCGCTCACCGCCCGATCGGCCGTGACACCGAGCACCGAATGCTTCACTTCGGTGGCGTACGAGGCGATCGAGCCCCGAAACACTTTGCTCGCGCCGGGCGGGTTGGACAGCCGGCTCCCGACCAGACCGCCGGTCAACGACTCGCCCACGGCGATCGTCCATTGCCGTTCGAGCAAACGCGCGATGACGGCATGCTCCATCGTCTCGTCATCGACGGCGAAGACGAGCTCGCCGAGAATCTCGCGCAACGCGGCCTCTTCCGCGTCGAGCAGCGACCGGGCCGCGGATTCGTTCGCAGCCTTGGCGGTGATCCGCACGACGATGCCTTCGATGCCGCGCGCAAGGAACGCGATGGTGGGATTGCTCTGCGCGTCGACCCGCGCCGCGATCATCTCCGCGAGACCCGACTCCGACGCGCCCCACGTCTTCAGCGAACGGGACCGGATGGTTGCGGCTCCCCCGGAACGGCGGATCAGGTCGGGCAGCACGTGCGCGGTGACCATCTCCTTCATCTCGTACGGCACACCCGGCACCGCGTACACGATCGCGTCGCCGACGGGGCACGCGAGCCCGGGCGCGGTGCCCATCGGATTGTGCAGGACCGTCGCGCCGCGCGGCACGTCGGCCTGGCGAAGGTTGTTGTCGGGCATGTCGCGGCCCCGGCTGCCGAACAGCGACGCGATGTGTTCCACGAGGTCGTCGCGGCGCTCGAGGTCGACGCCCATCACCGCGGCCAACGCCTCGCGCGTCACGTCGTCGGGCGTGGGCCCGAGCCCGCCGCAGACGATCAGCGCGTCGGCACCGTGCACGAGATCCTTGATCGCGGCCACCATGCGAATCAGGTTGTCGCCCACCTGGCGGTGCTCGTAGCTCTCGACGCCCGACGCCGCGAGCTGCTCGCCGATCCAGCAACTGTTGGTGTCGACGATCTGGCCGAGCAACAGCTCGGTGCCGATCGCCAGGACCTCACACCGCACGCGTCTCCCGCCATCCGCTGTGGAGAATGTCGAACGCCGAGATCAACGTGAGGGCGACCGCGAACCACAGGACGGCTTGCTGGAGGCCGACGGCGTTCTCGGTGATCGGACACAGGACGACGCCGACCGCGAGCAGCTGCATGACGGTCTTCCGCTTGCCGAGG
>DASVIY010000054.1:0-6914 GCA_036386195.1 Acidimicrobiia bacterium
GTACGGCTTGAGCGCCTTGAGGTCGCTGCGATAGTCGTGCCCGCGCACCACGACCAGCGCGTGGCGGCCCTTGAACTCGACTCGCAGTGGCGGGAGCTGGACCGGCTCGAACGTCAGCTTCGCCTCGCGCTGGATGTACTCGAGCGTATTGGTCGCGAAGCGCTCGAGCTCCCCACCGATCGCGGCTCGTGCGGCTTCCATCGCGTCCGCGACGACCGACGCCGACAGTCGTGTCCCGGTCGCGACGAGCTCCGGGCCGCGCCACACTTCGTCACCGACGATCGTGAGCCGGTCGCCCTCGCGCACACGATCCAGCAGGTCGGCACCCGCGTGGTCGATGAGCGTGATCCCGGCGTCGAGCACGCGCATCGGCCCCTCGTTGGGATACCGCCCCGAGATCGACTCGGCCGCGTTGATGACCGCGAGCGAGCGCGCCGCGACGAGCCCTTCGGCGGCAACCCGATCGAGGTCCTGGTGGTGGATCACCGCGATGTCGCCCGGCTGGAGTCGCTTGATGAGATCCTTGGTGCGGTGATCGACTCGGGCGGTGCCGGTGAGCGTCAACGGCGGGCTCGGCCGGACCATCACCCACGCACCAGCGTGTCACGGCGTTGCGCGGCGACGTGCAAGAGCTCGGCCGCGTGCCGGCGAGCGGAAGCCGACTCGCCGACGCCCGCGAGCATGCGCGAGAGCTCCGCGAGCCGGCGGTCGCCGGTCACGGTCGAGGCGAGTGTCACCGTGCGGCCGTCGAGATCCTGTTTGTCGACGACGATCTGCGCGCCGGCCGCTGCGGCCACCTGGGCCAGATGCGTGACGCACAGCACCTGATGCCGTCGGGCCAGATCGGCCAGCAGACGTCCGACCGCTGCGCCGGCCTCGCCCCCGATACCGGCGTCGACCTCGTCGAACACGAGTGTGGGTGGCGCGTCGGACAACACGAGGCGCAATGCCAGCATCGCCCGGGACAGCTCGCCACCTGACGCCACCTTCGCGAGCGACCGCACCGGTTCGCCGGCATTCGCCGACAGCAAGAACGTGACGTCGTCCGCCCCGGTATCGGTCAGCTCTGCAGGCTGGATATCGACCACCAGCGTGGCGTCGGGCATCGCGAGCTCGCGAAGGTGCTCGGCAACCGCGCCCGCGAGCTCGGGGGCCGCGCCCCGCCGCACGGATGTCAGCGTCGACGCCGCGGCCTGCGCGCGCGCACCGGCCTTCCGTAGCTCGTGATCGATCGTTAGCGCGCGTGTCTCGTAGCTCTCCAGCTCGCCGATCCGCCGGCGCACGTCGTCTGCGTACCCGACGACGTCACCGAGGGTCTCGCCGTACTTCCGGCGCAGCTCGCGCAGCTGCTGACGCCGCTCGCGGATGGCGGCGAGACGCTCGGGGTCCACGACGACGCCTTCGCGTGCGTGGCGCAGCTCGATCCGCAGGTCGGCAAGCTCCGCGTGCACCGCTTGGAGGCGCGCCTCGAAGTCGGCGAACGGGCGGCGATCGTGGAGCAGTGACTCGGCTTCGCCGACCGCGTCGAGCGCACCGCCCTCGATTCTCTCGTACGCGCGGCCGAGCGCCTCCAGGTGCGCGGTCGCGTCGGCCAGCAGCGCCTCCTCGGCCTCGAGGTTGCCCTCTTCATCGATGTCGTCGATCCCGGCGACGGCGATCTCATCGAGCTGGAATCGCAGCAGGTCGAGCTCCCGGGCCCGCGCCCGGTCGTCGCCCCCGAGCGCGTCGAGGTCGGCGCGTCGCCGCCGCTCCTCGGCGCGCGCGTCCTGAAGCTCGATGCGCGCCGCGCGCGCCGACTCACCGGCGAAGTGGTCGAGCGCGTCACGCTGCGCGGCCGTCGCGAGGAGGGACTGGTTGGCGTGCTGGCCGTGCAGATCGACGAGTGAGGCCCCGATCGCCGCGAGCTCCGCCGCGGTCGCGAGCTTGCCGTCGATGTACGCCCGGCTCCGCCCGACTGCCGGAACGACGCGGGTCAGGATCGTCTCGCTCCCCATCCCATCGGCAAAGCGACCTTCGACGCGCATCTCCGCTGCGCCCCGGCGCACGAGACCCGGGTCGGCGCGTCCGCCCGTCAGCAGATCGAGCGCCTCGACCAGCAGCGTCTTGCCCGCACCGGTCTCACCGGTGATGGCGGTGAGGCCGGCCTCGAAGAGCACCGACAGGTCGGCCACGATCCCGAGGTCGACGACGTGCAGCTCGTACAGCATCGGGTCACCGATCGGAGAGGCCGAACTTGGCCTTGAGGATCTGGTGGAAGTCGCGGGGTCCGAACGTCACGATGCGCGCCGGCTTCGGGCCGCCACTACAGGTGACAACATCGCCTTCGGCCAGGCTACCGAGCTCGCGGCCATCGAGCGTCAGCACCACCGAACGCGCGTCGGTCACCTCGAAGCGCAGCTCCTCGTCGGGGTCGAGCACGAGTGACCGGTCGAACAACATGTGCGGCGACACCGGTGTGAGCAGCAGACATCGGTGCCGCGGTGACACGATCGGGCCCCGAGCCGAAAACGAGTACGCGGTCGACCCGGTTGGCGTCGAGATGATCACGCCATCCGCGGCGTACGTCGTGAAGAACTGCCCGTTGATCGCGACCGCGAGCCGAACGAGCCGTCCCGTGCGGAGCTTCTCGAGCACCGCCTCGTTGAGGGCCCACCAGCGTCCGCCCGCGGGCCCGTCCGAGGTGACCCGCACTTGGAGCATCATCCGTTCGTCGACGGCGAAGTCGCCGGCGAGGATCCGCTCGATCGCGCGGTCGAGCTCGACGGGCTCGACCTCGGTGAGATAACCGAGTTGGCCGACGTTGACCCCGAGCACCGCGACGCCCGTCTCGTACACGAGGTCGGCCGTGCGCAACATCGTGCCGTCGCCTCCGAGCGAGATCGCAAGATCGAGGCCGACCGGGAACGCATCGGTGGCGACCGCGAGCTCGAGCAAGCCCGCGGCGTCGGCGTCCTCGGCGCACACCCTGACTTCGACGCCGGCCGCGCACAACTGCTCCGCGGCGCGACGCGCGAGCTTCGCCGCCAGCGGTCGCTCGCGGTGCGGCACCAACCCGGCGGTGCGGATCGCGGGTGCGGTCATGGTGCGCCGGCTTCATGTGCCGCATCCACGACCGCGTCCAACTGGTCGGATCCGATGGGCTCGACGCCCTTGCGGCAGTGGATCATGAACTCCACGTTGCCATCCGCGCCGCGCACAGGGGAGGGCATTGCCGCGATCACACCCAGACCGGCGGCATCCAGGCCCCCCGTAACCCGTTGGAGGACCGACTTGTGCACCGCCGGGTCACGCACGATCCCGCCCTTGCCGACGTGGTCCCGTCCCGCCTCGAACTGGGGCTTGACCAGGAGCAAGAGGTCGGCGTCGTCGGTCGTGCAGCGTTCCAGCGCCGGTGCGACCGTCACGAGGGAGATGAACGAGAGGTCGGCCGTACAAAGGTCGACGGGACCGCCGAGCCCTCCGGGTTCGAGCATGCGCACGTTGGTGCGTTCGAGCACCGTGACGCGCGGGTCTTTGCGCAACGACCAGTCGAGCTGGCCGCGTCCGACATCGACCGCGATGACGTGCCGCGCCCCGGCGTGCAGCAGGCAGTCGGTGAAGCCACCGGTCGAGGCGCCGGCATCGAGCGCGCGGCGCGCCGACACGTCAACGCCGAATCCGCGCAGCGCGGCTGCGAGCTTCTCGCCGCCGCGCGACACAAAACGGGGCCGTTCGCCCTGCACCACAATGGGCTCGTCGGTCGCGACCTGACGGGCCGGTGTATCGGCCGGCGCGCCCGCGACGACGACTCGCCCGGCCGCAATCGCCTCGACGGCGCGTCCCCTGCTCGACACCAACCCCCGCCGCACCAGCTCGGCGTCGAGGCGACGACGCATCCCTACCGGCGCGTGGCGGCCTTCTTGGCCGGCGCCTTCTTCTTCTTGGCTGCCTTCTTGGCCGGCGCCTTCTTCTTGGCTGCCTTCTTCGGCGCGGCGCGTCCCGACAGCTTCGCCTCGAGCTTTGCGAGGTCTGCCTTCGTGGCAATGCCCAGCACGCCGATCTGGCGCTGGACCTCGTTGCGCATGGCCTCGGTCAGCTCCTCGGCGCGGCGCCGGCTTGTTTCGACCAGCTCCTCGACGAATGCCTGGGCTCGTTCCTGTGCCAGCTGGCCCTCACGAATGAGCTCTTTGGCCCTGCGCCGCGCCTCCGTTCGCGTCACCGCGCTGAAATCCGCGCCGGCCTCCAAGAACTTGTTCACTTCGGGACGTTGACGTTGCGGCATTTGTTGGCTCCTTTGCCGTGCTGCGGAAGATGTCAGGTTAGAGCGCCCGACCCTCTCGGGCCAGCATTGTCGCAGCACGACCCTACGGCGGTCACGGATCCCCTGCTCCCCGCCGGGCGCGCCGGGACCGGTTGCCGCGTTGCCCCGGCGCTGCTACGCACACCGAATGGCGGTGCCCGAGAACCTCGTCTGGTTCGCCGAAGGTCGCACGGCGGACGTGTTCCTCCGCCCGGACGGCTCCGTGCTCAAGCTCATGCGTGATCCCGATGCCATGCCGCTCATCGAACGCGAGGCCGCGGCACTCGAGACCGTGCGGCAGGCGGGACACCTTGCTCCGGCCGTCATCGAGATCGTTCGCATCGAGGGCAGACCGGGTCTGGCGATGGAACGAGTCGAAGGTGTCGACTTCGGCACGCTGCTCGGCCGGCAGCCATGGATGATGGGACGGGCGGCGCGCGTCATGGCCGAAACGCACGTAACGATGCATCGGTTTCGTGCCCCGGGCACTTTGCCACGCCTCAGCGACGAGCTCCGCCGCGATATCGAGTCTGCTCCGGCATTGCCGTCGCCCCTCGCGCAGTTCGCGCTCGAGACGCTCGACTCGCTCCCGCAAGGCGACCGTCTCTGTCACGGCGATTTTCACCTCGCCAACATCCTCGGCACTTGGGCCGTGCCGGTCGTGATCGACTGGCCCAGGGCCGCGAGCGGTGACCCCACCGCCGACGTCGCCCGCACGAGACTGCTCCACCTGCTCGCAGACCCGCCGCCGGACACACCTCGGTTTGCACGAGCACTCTTGCCGGCCGGGCGCAAGCTCATCGTGCACCGGTACATGCACGTCTACCGGCGGCTTCGCCCCGTCGACGAGCATGCGCTTCGCAGATGGGAAGTCGTCTGGGCCGCGGCGCGCTTCAACGAAGGCATCGAATCGGAGCACGCGATGCTCACGCGATTCTTGGAGCAACGACTCGCGACCGGCCGAGGTGTCAGCCGGTGAGCGCCTCGATGATCCGCGGCACCAGCCCCGCCAGGTTCTCCCCCACGAACGGCGGCGCAGGCACGGGGATCGCCTCGTCGGCCGGTCCGGGAGTCGCGCTGGCCACGCCACTGAGCACCAACGCGAACGGCCATCCGATCGTGTCGGCGAACGCGCCGTCGGTCGACGGCCGGTCACCGACCACCAGGCCCGACGAACCGAAGCGTCGGCGAACGAGGTCGGCCATCGGCGCCGCCGGCTTCCCCGCCACTTCCGGCGTTTGCCCGGCGGCGGTCGCGACCGCCGCTGCGATCGCTCCCGCTCCCGGGATCACGCCACCGGGGACGGGGTACGTCGCGTCGAGATTCGTGGCCACGAAGCGCGCTCGCGAGCGCACCGCGCTCGACGCGCGAGTCATGGCGTCGTAGTCGAAGTCGCGATGCCAACCGACCACCACCGCCTCGACGTGATCGTCCACGACAGGCTCGAGCCCCGCGGCTTGGAGCGCCTCGACCACCCCGGGACCGGCGCAGGCCAGGACCTTTGCGCCCGGTGCGAGCGTCCTCGCCAACAGGGCGGCAGCAGCCTGCGCGCTCGTGACCAGCGCGTCGGCCTCGACCTCGATGCCGAATCGTTCGAGCTTCTGCAAGTAGTCGCCGACGCGCAGGTTGGAATTGTTGGTCACGAACGCGACACGCAGCCCCGCCGTGCGGAGACGCGCGAACGCGTCGGCCGAGCCGGCAATCGGCTCGTCACCGCGCCAGAAGACGCCGTCGAGATCGCAGCACACGACGGGCGTGCCGTCGCCCCCCGGCGTGGCCATCGGTCAGCGGTCGGCCGTCTCGGTGCGGCCGAGCGCGTCGCGGTACTCGTCACGCTCCGGTCGCATCGCGACCGCAAGCTTGAGGTGACGGTGCGCGCCGAGCCGGTCGCCCTCGCGCAGGCAACACAGGCCAAGACCGAAGTGGGCGTAATCATTGACCGGATCGAGCTCGAGCGCGCGCTCGAACTCGCGGCGGGCCGCGACGAAACGCCCGCTCCGGAAGTACGCACGGGCGAGGGTCTCGCGGATCGAGCCCTTCTCCGGCTCGAGTGAACGCGCCCGCTCGAGGGCGACGACCGCCGCGTGCGCGCTCGAACCGGCGAGGAGGCGGCTGCCCTCCTGAAAGGCTTCGAACGCTTCGTACGTGCTCATGAGATCACCACCATCTTGGGTGAAGTGTCGGACCGGCGCCATTGCCGCAGCTCTGCCCGACGCGTGAGGTCGCGCGACAATCGGGCGACCTTCGGAAAGGCAACGCCGACGTGGCCGACTTCCTTCCCTTTCGCGGAATCCGGTACGACCCGGAGCTCCTCACCGGCACCCGTCCTGCCACCCTCGACGTGGTGGCGGCGCCGCCTTACGACGTCATCGACGACGAGGAACGGGCTGCGCTCGAAGCCAAGGATCCCCACAACTCCGTCCGCCTGATCCTGCCGCGCGACGAGGGCGCCATCGACCGCTATCAGGTCGCGGCGGTGACGCTGGCGGCGTGGAGCCGGCTGGGGATCCTCCGCGCCGATCTGGCGCCGCAGCTCTACGGGTACGAGATGCGTTTCCACGACGACGCCGGCCACCCTCGGCGCACCCGCGGGGTGCTCGGCGCCCTCGCGCTTCCTCCCGCGGGCGATGGGGGT
>DASVIY010000055.1:0-11356 GCA_036386195.1 Acidimicrobiia bacterium
CGTGGCGAGTCGCGCACGATCTCGGTGAACAGGCCACGGTCGCCATCATCAAGCACGCCAACCCATGCGGTGTCGCGATCGCCGACGACCTCGCGACCGCGTACCGCCTCGCGCTCGAGTGCGACGAGCGCTCCGCGTTCGGCGGCATCGTCGCGTTGAACCGGCCGCTCGACGCGGCAACCGCGGCGGCCATGGTCGCCGGGCCGCAGGCCGATGTCGTGATTGCGCCGTCGTATGGCGCGACCACGATCGACGCGCTGGCGAAGAAGCGCAAGAACACCCGCGTGTTGCAGGCGCCGGCACCCGCGCCGCCCACGATCGACGTCCGCCAGATCTCGGGCGGCTTCCTCGTGCAGGAGCCACATCACTTCGCCGCGGACCGCAGCAGCTGGAAGGTCGTCACCAAACGGGCGCCCACCGACGAGGAGTGGCGCGACGCGGAGCTCGCGTGGCGCATCTGCGGACACGTGAAGTCGAACTCGATCGTCCTGGTGAAAGACCGTCAGGCGGTCGGGATCGGCGCGGGCCAGCAGAACCGGGTCGAAGCGGGCGAGATCGCGGCGAAGAAGGCGGCCGACCGCGCCCGCGGCGGCGCGTGCGCGAGCGACGCCTTCTACCCGTTCCCGGACGGCATCGAAGCCGCCGCCGGCGCCGGTGTTGCGGTGATCGTGCAACCGGGCGGCGCCATGCGCGACGAGGAGAACACCACCCGCGCCGACGAGCTCGGCGTCGCGATGGTGTTCACGGGCGAAAGGCACTTCCTCCACTGATGACGGCGAAGCTGCTCGACGGCAACGCGTTCCTCGAGGCGATGAAGGAAGAGCTCCGCGCCAGGGTGAAGGAGCTCGGCGAGGCGGGTATCACGCCGGGCCTCGGCACGATCCTGGTCGGCGACGATCCCAACAACGCGTCGTACGTGCGCCGGAAGCACGCCAACTGCGCCGAGGTCGGCATCGCGTCGTTCAATCAGGAGCTGCCTGCAGACGCCACGCAAGCGGCGGTGTTCGAGGCGATCGCCGCGTTCAACGATGACCCGGCGATCGACGGGTTCATCGTGCAACTGCCGCTCCCGCCGCAGTGCGACGAGGAAGCGACGCTCCGAGCGGTCGACCCCGACAAGGATGCCGACGGACTTCACCCAGTCAACCTCGGGCGGCTGATGATGGGTGTCGACGCGCCGATTCCGTGCACGCCCGCAGGCATCCAGGCGCTCCTCGTGCACGGAGGTGTGCCGATCGAAGGGCGCCACGTGGTGATCGTGGGACGCGGGCTCACCATCGGCCGGCCGCTGGCCAACCTCTTGAGCTTGAAGCGGCCGAATGCCAACGCGGCCGTGACCGTGGTGCACACCGGCGTCGCCGACCTCGCGTTCTACACGCGGCAGGCCGACATCCTCGTGGCGGCCGCGGGCAGCGCCTCGATCATCACCGCCGACATGGTGAAGCCGGGCGCTGCAGTGGTGAGCGCCGGCATCACGTGGGGTGAGGGCAAGAAGCTCATCCCCGATGTCGACGAGGCCGTCGGCGAGGTTGCCGGGTGGATCACGCCGCGTCTCGGGGGCGTGGGCCCCACCACGATTGCGATGCTCCTGCGCAACGCGGTCGACGCCGCCGCACGCGTGGCCTCGTGATCCCCACCCCGGCGCGGAGCGGCCCATGACCGCATCGAGCGAGTTCGAGCAACCACCCGCGCTCGACACGTGTCCGCTGTGCGACCAACCGGTTGCACCCGGCGCCGAGCGTTGTGCCGCGTGCGGTTACCCTCTCGCGGGGGTGGGCGGCCGGCCCGGTCCGTTCTCGGGCGCCACGCTGTGGTGGACTGCAGCCGCGTTTGTAGTTCTGTACCTCGTCACCTTGCTCATCGTGGCGCTCACGAACTGATTGCACGCAGCCGACGCGAAGGAGTTTCATGGCCGAGAAGATCACGTTCGTCGACGGCGAGCTTCACGTGCCCGACGAACCCATCATCCCGTTCATCATGGGCGACGGCACGGGCGTCGACATCTGGCCCGCGGCGCAGCTCGTGATGGATGCCGCGGCGGCCAAGCGCGGCCGGTCGATTGCGTGGACCGAGGTGCTCGCGGGACAGAAGGCGTTCGACGCGACCGGCGAGTGGCTCCCCGAGGCAACCGTCGAGTCGTTTCGCGACCACCTGATCGGCATGAAGGGCCCGCTCACCACGCCGATCGGCGGCGGCATCCGTTCGCTCAACGTCGCGCTGCGACAGATTCTCGACCTGTACGTGTGCCTGCGTCCCGTGCGCTGGTTCCAGGGTGTGCCGTCACCGGTGAAGCACCCCGAGAAGGTCAACATGGTGATCTTCCGGGAGAACACCGAGGACATCTACGCCGGCCTCGAAGTGGAGGAGGGCACGCCCGAGGCGCGCAAGCTGATCGAGCTGCTGCACGACGAGTTCGGTTGGAACATCCGTGCCGATTCGGGCATCGGCGTGAAGCCTGTGTCGGAGACTGGTTCCAAGCGCCTGGTGCGCGCTGCGATTAACTACGCGGTGCGGCGCGACCGCTCGTCGGTCACGCTCGTGCACAAGGGCAACATCATGAAGTTCACGGAGGGCGCGTTCCGCAACTGGGGCTACGAAGTCACACGAGACGAGTTCAGCGACGTCGCGGTGGGCTGGGACGATTGCAAGGGCAAGCCCGGCGACAAGATCCTCGTGAAGGACGCCATCGCCGACATCACGCTGCAACAGGTGCTCACGCGACCCGACGAGTTCGACGTGATCGCGACGCTCAACCTCAACGGCGACTACCTGTCCGACGCGCTCGCGGCGCAGGTCGGAGGCATCGGCATCGCGCCCGGCGGCAACATCAACTACGTCACCGGTCACGGGGTGTTCGAGGCCACCCACGGCACCGCCCCGAAGTACGCGGGGCAAGACAAGGTCAACCCCGGATCGCTGTTGCTCTCGGGCGTGCTGATGTTCGAGCACCTCGGCTGGCAGGACGCCGCCGACGACGTGGTGCGCGCGCTCGAAGCCACCATCTCGGAGAAGATCGTCACCTACGACTTCGCCCGCCTGATGGAGGGCGCCACCCAGGTCAAGACCTCGGAGTTCGCCGCCGCCATCGTCGACCGCCTCTGACAAAAGCGTTCGTGCGATCAGGGCCCCTGTGGGGGCCCGATCGCACAAACGGTCTCGGGTGACGAGCACGAGCCGGGTGGGGCGGGCCCGATCGGCGCTGCCGCCGAGAATCCGCGATCCTGGTCGGGTACCGAGCTGCGGAGGCTGCAAGCCAGATGGTGCTCGCCGAGCTGAACGTTCGCCACACGCGACGGCACATGCCGACGCGCCGGGTCGCGCTCGGCGACGCCTACCTCCCCACCAGCGGGCCCGCGTACGGCGGGGTGCTGCTCGGCGCGATCGTGGCCGCGCACCTCGACCAGCTCGAAGAGGAGCAACAGGAGCTCTTCCCGCAGTTTCTGCGTGACGCCCGCGGTGGGCTGAGCGTGCCCCGCATCGCGTTGCGCTACCGCCTGCAGACCGACACGCACGGGCTCGACCGATCGCGGCACCGCATCGTCAACGAAGATCCGGACGGCCCGGGATACTGGGTGCTCGAGCTCGATGTGCATGGCCGCGCCGCGCCGCAAGTGCTGGGTGCGGTCATGGCGGCGGCGTCACTGCCGTCGAGCGCCCGTGACATCGTCTTCCGTGCGATCGAGTCGGGCGCAGCGCGGCCCGGGCAGCTCCCCGAGGGCTTCGTAGTGCACCGGCTGTACGAGGGCGTACCCGGCGCCCGGCCCACCGCGCCCGGTACGACGTGGCGGCCGTACGGGAGCGGCGAGGACGCGAACCCGTGGCGCGGTGTCACCGCCGAGCGGCGCTGGGCGATGGAGGTGCTCGGCTTGCGGGCGGGCATGGATCTCGAACGTGACGACGTGCAGCAGCGCTTCCGACGGCTGTTGCGCCTGGCGCATCCCGATCAGGGCGCGCGCTCGACCGGCGCCGCGGAGCGGATCGCCGAGCTCGCCGACGCCCGGGAGCTGCTGCTCTCGGTGATTGCCACCTCGTCGACGAGGACGGCCCGCGGCTAGCTCGGGTAGCTTCGGAACCGTCGCACCCCCGAGCATCGAGGTCTTGCCATGCGCCCACCCGTCCACGTCACCGTCACCGGTGCGGCCGGCCAGATCGGCTACGCCCTGGTGCACCGCATCGCGTCGGGTCAGCTCCTCGGCCCTGATCAGCCGATCGTGCTGCGCCTCCTCGAGATCGAACCGGCCCTCCCGGCGCTCGGAGGCGTCGTCATGGAGCTGGAGGACGGCGCCCACCCGCTCCTCGAGGGGATCGAGGCCACCGCCGACCTGAAGCACGCCTTCGACGGCGCGTCATGGTGCCTGCTCGTCGGCTCGGTGCCCCGCAAGGCGGGCATGGAGCGCGGCGACCTGCTCAACATCAACGGTGGGATCTTCAAGCCGCAGGGAAAGGCGATCAACGATCATGCCGCGAGCGACGTGCGCGTGGTCGTCGTCGGCAATCCGTGCAACACCAATTGTCTGATCGCGCGCAGCAACGCCCCCGACGTCCCCGCTGACCGTTGGTTCGCAATGATGCGCCTCGACGAGAACCGCGCCAAGTCCCAGCTTGCGCACAAGGCCGGCGTCCGCGTGCGCCAAGTCACGAACATGGCGTGTTGGGGCAATCACAGCGCCACACAGTTTCCCGATTACGCACACGCGCGGATCGACGGCACACCGGTGCCCGAAGCGATCACCGATACCGAATGGTTGCAAGGGCCGTTCATCGAGACGGTGCAGAAGCGCGGTGCCGCAGTCATCGAAGCGCGCGGCGCGTCATCTGCAGCGTCGGCCGCGCACGCGGCCATCGACTCGGTCAACAGCGTCTGGCAGGCGACGGCCGAAGGCGACTGGCATTCGCTCGCCGTCGCGAGCCGCGGGGAGTACGGGGTGCCCGAGGGATTGCAGTTCGGGTTTCCCGTCCGCAGCGATGGCAAGAGCTGGAAGGTCGTCGAAGGTCTTCAGCACGACGCGCTTGCCCGCGGAAAGCTCGACATCACGACGACAGAGCTCATCGCGGAGCGTGACGAGGTACAAGCCCTGCTTGGTTGACGCGAAGTGCGCGCGCGGTACGCGCCCGGGCGCCACTGCTCACCCGCGAATCTGCGCGCGGCGGCGCGCGCGTGGCAGCATGAGAGCTGCACCTGGCGGAGGGGGCTCCATGGCGGACCTACGGTGGTGGCAACACGAGTCGCCGGTTGGTGATCTGGTTGTCGTCATGGGTGACGGCGGGTTGCGCCAGCTCATTGTCGGCCGCACCGTCGACGTCGACATGATCGACGGCGTCGCGCATCCCGAACGCGACGACGAGGTCGCGACCGAGCTCGACGAGTACTTCGCCGGTCACCGTCGGGTCTTCACGATGCCGATCGATCTCTCGTCAGTTGCCGCGCCCTTTCGCCGCACCGTCCTCGAGACGTTGTACCGCGAGATCGGATTCGGCGAGACCATCACATACGGCGAGCTCGCCGAGCTCGCGGGACGGCCCGGTGCGGCGCGTGCCGTAGGTTCCGCGATGGCGACCAATCCCATTCCGATCGTCGTGCCGTGCCACCGCGTGCTCGCTGCCGGCGGACATCTCGGCGGCTACGGCGGCGGTCTGTGTATGAAGCGAGGCCTGCTCGGGCTCGAAGGGGTGTGCATCGAGGGCTGAGCCGGCGTCACGCGATTGAATGGCGGCGTGAGCGACGAGCTGCTGCCTTCGACCCGCCGGGAACGCACCCTCGAGCTCGACCGGGTCGTCAACTTCAGTGACGCGGTCTTCGCGATCGCGATGACGCTGCTCGTGCTCAGTCTGCACCTGCCGCTGACGCTCGACACCAAGTACTCCGGTCAGGCGCTCGACAACCACCTCTGGCACGAGTTCCACGATGTGCTGCCGAACCTGTTCGGCTACGCGCTCAGCTTCGCGGTGATCAGCCGCACCTGGCTCGCCCACCACCGCGCGTTCCGGGTGATCGAGCGCATCGACCACACGTTCATCAACCTCAATCTGTTGATGCTCGCATTCGTCGCGCTCGCGCCGTTCCCGACCGAGGTGTTCGGCACGTATCCGCAGTCGCGCACCGCGACGATCGTGTACGCCGCGAGCATCAGCGCGGTCACGCTCACGTTCTCGGCCCTCTGGATCTACGCCTCGAACGGTGAACGCCTCATCGTGTCGGGCACGCCGCGCGACTTCATCGTGCATTCGACGTGGCGTGGTCTCAGCGTCCCCATCGTCTTTCTTTTCTCGATCCCGATCGCATTGCTGTTCGGCCCGATGTGGGCCCAGTGGTCGTGGCTGTTGATCGTGCCGTTGCGCATCGTGTTGGGGCGTCGGTACGGCCGGATCACGCGTCTCGCCGAAGGTTTGGGATGACTTGCCCGATTGACCGCCCGCGCGCGCCGCGAGGCGCGTTGGCGGAAGGTGCGCAAAGGGCGCATGATGGTGCGCGACCGACGAAGCCAGGAGCGCCATGATCGTCAGCACGCCCGCCGACGAGGACCGTCACCAGCCGTCGGACAGCACATGGTTCAACGAGTCGTGGTACTTCGATTTCTCCCGGCCTGACGGCACCGGCGGATACGTGCGGCTGGGGTTGTACCCCAACCAGCGGGCGGCGTGGCTCTGGGCCTACCTCGTGACGCCCGACGAAGGATTCATCGTCGTACGCGACCACGAGGTGCCGCTCCCCAAGAGCGATGCACTCGAGGTGCGGGCCGACTCGTTGTGGGCCGAGCTCGTGTGCGAGACACCGATGGAGCATTGGGGCCTCGGGATGGAGGCGTTCGGTGTGCGACTCGACGACCCGGTCGACGCGTACCGCGGCGAGATCGGCGAGCGGCTCCCGGTCGGGCTCGACCTCGAATGGGAAGCCGTCACGCCGACGTATGACTACCCCTATCCCGACGGTCATCTCGGCGCCCACTACGAGCACGCCGGGATCGTGCACGGAGAGCTCCTGATCGGCTCCGAGCGCATCCCGTTCGAAGGGCGGGGCGAGCGCGATCACTCGTGGGGCGAGCGCGACTGGTGGCAGGCCGGCTGGCACTGGACGGCGTTCCAGGTCGGTCAGGCGCTCGCGGTCAACTTCGTGCAACCCGAGGGCTCCGATCTCGCGGTGGGCGCGGTGTGGCGCGTCGGCGACGACGTCGAACCGGTCACCGCGGCGCGCGTCGAGACACATTTCGGCGCGCACGGCATTCCCACCGCGGCCCGCTACGTGATCAACCACGAGCTCGAAGTCGACGTGGAGGTGATCGCGGCCGCGCCCGTGCCGCTCGCGGCACCCGACGGCCGAACCGCCCTGTTCCCGCGTGCGTTGTGCCGGTACACCACCGTCGAAGGCACCGGCACCGGCTGGGGTGAGTGGCTCCAGGTGGGTGAGCGGGCCGGAAAGTAAATCGCTGCGGCGCCGGCCGGGCCCGCTGCAATGATGGGCGCCATGTTCAGCGGTCGAATCGTGGGTGTCTATACCGCCCCGGCGGCCGGCGTGCCCATGGTCGGTCACGACGACGTGCGCGCCGTCGCCGGCATCGGACTCGATGGCGATCGCTACGCGACGGGTGCCGGAAAATATTCCGATCGCGGTGACCGCCGCGACGTGACGCTCATCGAACGTGAAGCGATTGTCGGCGCGAGCAACGAATACGACCTCGAGTTGGCGGAGCACGGGACGCGTCGCAACCTGATCACCGAAGATGTGCCGCTCAACCATCTTGTCGGCAAGACGTTCCGTGTCGGCGACGTGGTGCTGCGCGGCATCAGGCTCGCGGAGCCGTGCTCGTACCTGGCCGGCCTGGCCGAGCGTCCCGGCATCTCCCGCGCGCTGGTGCATCGCGGAGGCCTGCGAGCGGAGGTCGTGACCGACGGTGTGATCAGCGTGGGCGCCACAGTGGAACCGACGCCGGGCGACTAGACCGCCGCGTCGAAGCGCGGCCGGAGCGGCAGGCCACTGCGACCACCATCGGGCTTCACTGCCAACACGTGATGTATCTGATTGTCGCCGCGCTCGAAACCGACCGCGGACGCGGCCATGTAGAGCCGCCAGACGCGAGCCCGCGCCGCGCCGACCTCGGCGACCGCCTCGGACCAACGCGACTCGAGATTGTGTACCCACGCTCGCAACGTAAGGGCGTAGTGCTCGCGGAGGCTCTCGAGATGACGGGCCTCGAGGCCGGTGCGCTGGATTGCCGTCACCACGGACCCGACTTCGTGGAGCTCGCCGTCGGGGAAGACGTAGCTGTCGATGAACCCACGGCGCGCGAAGCGTGCCGGTCGTCTGACCAGACGGTTGCGCTTCCACGGACGCGAGATGCCGTGATTGAGCAGCCGTCCTCCGGGTGCGAGCAACGCGTGGCACCGGTTGAAGTAGACCTCGAGCTGTTCGAGACCGACGTGCTCGAACATGCCGATCGAGCTGATCGCATCGAACGGGCCGTCGACAACGTCGCGGTAGTCCTGGAGGCGCACCTGGACACGGTCGGAGAGGCCGGCCTCGGCGATGCGCTTCTCGGCCAGCTCGGCTTGGCGGCGCGACAGCGTGACGCCGATGGCTTCGACGCCGTGATGCTCGGCCGCGTGGAGCAGCATCCCGCCCCAGCCGCAGCCGATGTCGAGCAGGCGCATGCCCGGCTGCAGATCGAGCTTGCGGCTGATCAGCTCGTGCTTGTTGGCCTGCGCGGTGGCGAGCGTGTCGGTGTCGTCGGTCCACACTGCGCAGGAGTAGGTGAGCGACGGACCGAGGACGATTCGGTAGAAGTCGTTCGACAGGTCGTAGTGATGTGCGATCGCGGCGGCGTCTCGTGCTTTGCTGTGACGGCGACCGCGCAACCGCGCCTCTTCCGGCGGTGGCGGCAGGGGCCGCAGACTCCCGATGCCGACGAGCTTGAATGCCGCCAGCCACTGGTCTCTCGACAGACTGAACGCGGGCAGCTGGTCACGAAGCCCGAGGGCGGCGAAGATGTCGCCCTCGACGTCGAGGTCGCCGGCGACATACGCGCGCCCGAAGCCAAGCTCTCCGGGCGCGGTGACGATGCGTCGCATCGCGTCGGGAGATCTGACCACGATCGCGGCGGGGGCGTCGACGGGGCCGCTGCGGCTGCCGTCGTAGCCACGGAACTCCACCGGGAGATCGGGGCCCAGAATCTCTTCGATGAGTGACGCGATGGATCGCCCGTTCAGTCCCACGACCGCGTTCTCTACCCCACGACCGGACCGTTGACGCATCTACGGCGCGCGAAGCTCAGAAGTCGACCGCGGAGAGCTCCGGGATCCAGTCCTCTGCACGCGCGACCGCCGCCCTCCAACGGTCGCGGTCGAGGGTGCGCGCCGGTTCGACGCGCGAGCGTGGCCGCCACGTGGCCGCGAGCTCGTCGTCGCCTGACCAGGTGCCGGCGGCCAGGCCTGCCAGGAACGCAGCACCCAGCGTGGTCGCCTCGACGACGGGTGAGACCTCGACCGGGCGCTGCGCGGCGTCAGCGAGCGCCTGCACGAAGGTGGGGTTCGCGCTCATGCCGCCGTCGATCCGCAACGTCGGCACCTGCAACCCGGCGTCGGCTTCTGCCGCCTCCAACAGGTCGGCGCCGCGATGCGCGATGCCCTCGAGCACTGCACGCACGAGGCGAGGACGGTCGGTGCCGCGGGTGAGCCCGAGCACGGTGCCGCGTGCGCCGAAGTCCCAGTGCGGTGTGCCCAGGCCCAGCAGTGCGGGCACGTACCACACGTCGCCGGTTTCGGTGCACTGCGACGCGAGCTCGTGCGAGTCGGCCGCGCTCGTAATGATGCCGAGGTCGTCGCGCAGCCACTCGATGTTGGTGCCGGCCGACAACATGATCGCCTCGAGACCCCATAGGTCGGCGCCCGCGGCGCGCCGCACGATGATCGGGAAGGTGCCGGCGGGTCCGCGTGTCTCGAAGGCCGGGCGCGTGTCGCCGACGACGACGTCGAGCATGCCGCCGGTGCCAAATGTGATCTTCGCGTTCCCGCGGTGCATGCACCCTTGACCGATCAGCGACGCCTGCTGGTCACCGGCGAGCCCGGCGATCGGTGGGGCGCCGGGAAGGGCGCTCGCACCGCCGAGCGCGCCGGTGGAGTCGACGATCCGGGGGAGCGCGCCGGGCGCGATTCGCAACGTCTCGAGGACGCGCGGTGCCCACACCGCGCGATCCAATTCGACCAGCCCGGTGATCGCCGCGTTGGTGGCGTCAGTGACGTGCAGTGCGCCTTCGGACAGGGTCCACGCGATCCAGCTGTCGACCGTGCCGACACACAGGTCGCGGGTCCGCTGCGGGTCGACCGCGTCGAGGAGACACTCGATCTTGGTCGCGGCCTGGTTGGGTGCCAGGCGAAGTCCGTCGGCACGGAGCTCGAGACAGCGGCCGACGGTGCGCAGGTCTTGCCATCCGAGCCCGGGGCCGGTGGGCTCGCCGGTGGCGCGGTCCCACACGACCGCGGACCCGCGCTGGTTCGCGATCCCGACCGCATCGACGGGTCCGCCGGCAGCGAGCGCAGCGCGGGCGAGGTCGAGAGCCGCGCTCGCCATCACCGCCGCATCGAACTCGACGAGTCCGGGCGCGGGCGACACGGGCAGCACGGCGCGCGTGTGCTCCGCGGTGATGGTCGTGTCGGGTCGCACGATCGCCGCGCGCACTGATGACGTGCCGATGTCAACAACGAGGATCCCACCGGCTTCGCTCATGTCCCCCATCTCATCGGGTCGGGCGCGGCGCTCACGGCCAGACAGGGTCGCCCCAGGGACTGGGGAGGCCGAGCTTGCCGGGATTGAGGATGCCGCGCGGATCCAGTGCGTGCTTGACGCCGAGGAGCACGTCGAACGCGTCGCCGAGCGCCTGGTGCACGAAGCGGGCCCGGTTGAGCCCGACACCGTGGTGATGACTGAGCGCGCCGCCGTGCTCGAGCACCGCGCGGGTGCCGGCGTCCCACGCGGCCCGGTAATACTCCTCACGAGCATCGGGTGGTGGCCGGCCGGCGAACGTGAAGTAGAGGCACCCACCGTCGGAGTACGCGTGTGATTCGTGCGCCGAGGCGACGAGCGTGTGGTCAACGCTCTGAATCGCGGCCACGGCGTCGCGGTAGATGGCCGGAAGGGCAGACCACCGGGCCGCGATCTCCATCGTGTCGACCACGAACCCGCGTGTGATCAGCGCTTCGAGCGCAGACACGTCGTTGCGGTGCGCCATCCAACGCTCGACCAGCGCGACGTCGAGCGCGGTGCCGCCGCTCGCCGTCGCCTCCTCCTCGATGATCTGCATCACCGGGTCGATCATGGCGCCGTCGCCCTCGTCGAGCGCGAGCAGCACATGACGGTCGCCGGTCT
>DASVIY010000056.1:0-1525 GCA_036386195.1 Acidimicrobiia bacterium
AGGGCTCCACGTCGGCCATCCCCTCGGCTACATCGGCACCGACGTGTTCGCGCGCTTCCAACGGATGAACGGCCACAACGTGCTGCACGCGATGGGCTACGACGCGTTCGGCCTGCCTGCGGAGCAGTACGCGATGCAGACCGGTCAGCAGCCCCGCGTCACCACCGAGGCCAACATCGAGAACATGCGCCGGCAGTTGCGCGCACTGGGCCTCGGGCACGATCCGCGGCGCGGTCCGGCAACGAGCGACGTCGACTACTACCGGTGGACCCAGTGGATCTTTCTCCAGATCTTCAACGCCTGGTACGACGACGACGTCGACGCCGCGCGCCCCATTGCCGAGCTGGTTTCCCAGCTCGAGTCCGGCGAGCGCGCCACCGACGACGGCCGGCTGTGGGCCGAGCTGAGCCCCATCGAGCAACGCCAGCTCGTCGACGCGTACCGCCTCGCGTATCTCGACGAGGCGCCCGTCAACTGGTGTCCGGCGCTGGGCACGGTGCTCGCCAACGAGGAGGTCACTCCCGACGGGCGTAGTGAGCGCGGTAATCACCCGGTGTTCAAGCGCCCGCTGAAGCAGTGGATGTTGCGCATCACCGCGTACGTCGACCGGCTGCTGGTCGACCTCGATCTCCTCGACTGGACCGACTCGATCAAGCTCATGCAGCGCAACTGGATCGGCCGCAGCGTTGGCGCGTCGGCCGTCTTCCCGGTCGAAGGCCACGAGGGCGTGGAGATCGAGGTGTTCACGACGCGGCCCGACACGCTGTTCGGTGCGACCTACGTGGTGCTGGCGCCCGAGCACGAGCTCGTCGACGAGATCATCCCGGTCGGCTGGCCCGGCACCACGCGCGGTGACGAGTGGATCGAGACCCCGGCGATGTGGCGCGGGATCTTCGGTACCGAGCGTTCGCCCGCGGAGGCGATCGCCATGTACCGCGGGTTCGCCGCGGAGAAGAGCGACCTGGAGCGACAAGCGGAGACCCGCGACAAGACCGGCGTGTTCACGGGCGCGTTCGCGACCAATCCCACCAATGGTGAATCGATTCCGATCTTCGTCGCCGACTACGTGCTCATGGGCTACGGCACCGGCGCGATCATGGCCGTGCCCGCGCACGACCAGCGCGACTTCGAGTTCGCCAAGGAGATCGAGCTGCCGATCGTGGGGGTGGTCCGCCCGCCCGACGCGTGGCTTGCGGCGCACGGTGTCACTGCCGACACGCCCGCCGGCGGATGGCCCGAGGCCTACACCGGTGATGGCATCGGCACGAGCTCGGCCAATGACGAGGTGTCGCTCGACGGCCTCGAGACAACCGAGGCCAAGCGCGTCATCGGCGAGTGGCTCCAACGCACCGGCACCGGCGCGCCGACCGTCACGTACCGGCTGCGTGACTGGTTGTTCAGCCGGCAGCGCTACTGGGGTGAGCCGTTCCCGATCGTGTACGACGAGTCTGACCTCCCGATCGCGCTCCCCGAGTCGATGCTGCCGGTGGAGCTGCCCGAGCTCACCGACTTCGAGCCGCGCATC
>DASVIY010000057.1:0-14391 GCA_036386195.1 Acidimicrobiia bacterium
GCCGCGTCGATGCCCCGGGCGGCAATCAGCTCCGCTGCGTCCGCGGCGTGTTGGACCGTGATGTCGATCTCGGTGCGCTCGGCCTTGGAGAACTTGCGCAGCACGTGGTCGGCACCCCGGTCCTTCGAGACCGGCTTCCCCACACCGATCCGGATCCGCTGGAACGCGTCGGAATGCAGATGAGCGACGAGCGACCGCAGACCGTTGTGGCCCGCGAGCCCGCCGCCCGACTTCACCTTCAGCGCCGCGACCGGCAGGTCGAGCTCGTCGTGCACGACCACCAACTGGTCGGGCCGGACGCCGTAGCGGCGTACGAGCAGCGCCACCGGCGACCCGGAATCGTTCATGTACGTGAGCGGCACAGCCAGCGCGACCCGCGTGTCACCGAAACGAACCTCCGTGGTGAGCGCCCGCTCTTTGCTCTTCTTCAGGCGGGCGCGATGCCTCGACGCGAGCAGCTCGACGACCTCCGCGCCCACGTTGTGGCGCGTCCGCGCGTACTCGGCACCGGGATTGCCGAGACCGACCACGAGCAGGTCGGCCGGCGTGCCGGTGCGCGGCCGGCGCCGCAGCACCGATTAGTCCTCGCGGGAGCCGGAACCGCCCTCGGACCCCTCGGAGCCCTCGGCCGCATCGCCGCCTTCGCCCTCGGCAACTTCGCCCTCTTCGCCCTCGAGCCCTTCCTCGCCCTCGGCCGGCACTTCCTCCTCGACGACACGCGGCGCAACGACTTGGACGACGAGCTCCTCGGCCTCCTGGGACGTCGTCACGCCCGACGGCAACGACAGGTCGGAGACGTGCAGTTGGTCACCGATGTCGAGCGGAGTCACGTCGAGCTCGATCGCGACCGGAATGTCGGCCGGCTTCGCCTCGATGCTCAGCGTGAACACGAGCTGTTCGAGGACCCCGCCGTCCTTCACCCCGATCGACTCGCCGACAAGGCGCACCGCGACCTCGGCCTCCACCGCGACGTCGGCACGGATGCGGATGAAGTCGACGTGGATGAACTCACCCCGCGTTGGATGACGCTGGATCTGGCGGGCGAGCGTGAGGTGCTCCTTGCCGTCGAGCTTCAAGGTGATGAGCGTGTTGACACCCGTCGCGCTGGTGAGGATGTGCGCGAGCTCACGCGCCGGCACCGTGACGGTGAGCGTGTCGGAGTCGAGGCCGTACACGACCGCGGGCACTTTGCCCGCACGACGGATCCGGCCCGCGGGGCGGCTGCCCCGTTCGGTGCGCGCTTCGGCGAGAAGAATGTTGTCAGCCATGGCGCGAGAGCCTTTCACGTTGCTCGAAGGGTGCCATTGTGCCCGTCCACCGGCCACCAGGCCAAATGCAGCCCAACGGGCAGGGCGTGTCCGGCGGTCAGACGTTGTCGCCGCGGAAGATCTCGCTCACCGACGTGTCCTGGAACACCGCGTCGAGCGCATCGGCCACGATCGGCGCGATCGACAGGACCGTCAGGTTGTCGAAGTGCTTCTCGGGCGGGATCGGCAACGAGTTGGTGAGGACGAGCTGGCGGATGGGCGCCGCCGTCAGGCGCTCGACCGCCGGGCCGGAAAGCACGCCGTGCGTCGCCGCCACCCAGACTTCTTTCGCACCCCGGTCGATGAGCAGCTGTGCCGCGCTCGTGATCGTGCCCGCGGTGTCGATCATGTCGTCGACGAGCACGCACGTGCGATGCTCGACGACACCGACCACGTCGATCGCCTCGGCGACATTGTGGGTGCCCTTCGGCCGTCGCTTATGGATGAACGCGAGGTCGGATGCGACATCGGCCGCGGCCAGACAGTTGGAGAACCGGCCCGCGAGCTTGCCGCCGCCGGCGTCGGGAGAGACGACCGTCACGTCGCCTTGGATCTTTTCGGCGACGTGCTCGGCGAGCAGCGGCACGGCCGTGAGGTGGTCGACCGGAAAGTCGAAGAAGCCCTGGATCTGGCCGGTGTGCAGGTCGACCGTCACCATCCGGTCCGCGCCCGCGGCGGTGAAGACGTCGGCGAGCAACCTGGCGGTGATCGGCTCGCGTCCGGCCGCTTTTCGATCCTGGCGTGCGTAGCCGTAGAACGGGCAGACCGCGGTGATGCGCTTCGCCGACGCCCGCTTCGCGGCGTCCAACATGATCATCTGCTCCATGATGCGGTCGTTGATGGGTTCGCAGTGGGTCTGGATCACGAACACGTCGGCACCGCGAATGCTCTCGCCGTAACGGCAGTAGATCTCGCCGTTCGAGAACGTCGACAGCACCACCTCGCCCAACGGCAGCTTGAGACATTCGGCGATCTCGCTGGCGAGCGCGGCGTTGCCCCGCCCGCTGAAGAGCATCAGCCGCTTCTTGGTGACCAGCTCCATCTACCTGCGCTCCCCTCAGTTCTCCATTCTTGCGTCGCAAATCATCATGACATGGCGTTTTGCGACGCAAGAACGAAGGGTTACGTGCTAGTCGCCGGCTTCGGGTTCTTCCTCACGCTCGGGGGTCCAGTCCTTGTCGATCTTCGCCGGCACGCCCTTCGCCAGCGCGCCGGGCGGCACGTCGCCGATGACCACCGCCCCCGCGCCCGTGTACGCGCCGTCACCCACCTCGACGGGAGCGACGAGCACCGTGTTGGAGCCGGTCTTCACACCCTTGCCGATCTTGGTGCGGTGCTTGCGAGTGCCGTCGTAGTTGGCCGTGATAGTGCCCGCGCCGAGGTTGGCGTGCTCGCCGACCTCGGCGTCGCCCACGTACGCGAGATGCGGGATCTTCGCGCCCTCGTGCACGTCGGCGTTCTTGGTCTCGACGAAGCTGCCGATGTGCACGCCGTTGGCGAGAACCGTGCCCGGTCGCAGGTGCGAGAACGGGCCGACGGTCACGTCGTCACCGAGCTCCGCTTCGGTGGCGACGCTCTGCCGTATGACGCACCCGGCGCCGACGATCGTGTCGACGAGACGTGAATCGGGTCCGATGACGGATCCGGCACCGATCACCGTGCGGCCCTCGAGCATCGTGCCCGGCAGCAGGCGCACGTCGGGCTCCAGCTCAACCGACGCGTCGATGTAGGTACGGTCGGGATCGGATATCGACACGCCCTCGCGCATCCAGCGATCGTTGATGCGCGCCCGGAGCCCTGCCTCGGCGAGCGCAAGTTGCGCGCGGTCGTTGACGTGGAGTGCCGCTGCAGGGTCACCAGCCGGCACCGCGAGCACGACGTGGCCCGCCTGGCGCAACACCTCGACCGCGTCGGTCAGGTAGTACTCCCCTTGCGCGTTCTCGGGGCTCAGCCGGCGCAGCGCGGGCGCGAGCAAGCTGCGGCGGAAGCAGTAGATCGACGTGTTGACCTCGGGCACATCGAGCTCGTCGTCGGTGGCGTCGAGGCGCTCGACGATTCGCGTGACGCGCCCGTTCTCGTCGCGTAGGACGCGGCCGAACTCGTACGTAGACACGCTCAACGCCGCGGTGAGGATCGTCGCGGCCGCCTCGGCGTCGGTGTGCTCTCGCGCGAGATGGGCGAGCGTCTCCGGGCGCACGAGTGGTGCGTCGCCCGGTATCACCAGGAGATCGTCTTCACCGTCGATGTCGAAACCGCTCGCGGTGAGCCCCACGCTCACCGCATCGCCGGTGCCGCGTTGCACGCGCTGCTCGACGAACTCGATCGGCGTCTCCGTCGCGATCTGCTCCTGCAATGTCTTCGTGACGGGCTCGGCGCCGTGACCGACGACCACGACGATGCGTTCGAGTGGAAGGGCGAGGAGCGAGTCGATGACATGCAGCACCATCGGCCGACCGCACAGACGGTGCAGCACCTTCGGGGTGCTCGAGCGCATCCGAGTGCCTTCGCCGGCCGCGAGCACCACGGCCGACAGTGGTCGGTACCCGGGGCTGCCGTTACTCATGGTCGTGCTCGCTCGAACGCATTTGCCCTTCCTCCGTCAGTTGCAGGCACGCAGCTCGGGGGCGAGGTTTCGAACCTCGACTTGGGACTCCAAAGGACCCCGTGCTGCCGTTACACCACCCCCGACTGACTCAAACGAGGGTACCGCCGCACGCGCGGGTGACGCGCCCTCATACACGTGCGCAATGTGACAGGACGGGACACCCCGGCTACCGTCATTTGCAGTCATGGGCTCACTGATCAAAAAGCGCCGCAAGCGCATGCGCAAGAAGAAGCACAAGAAGCTGTTGAAGAAGACCCGCTGGCAGCGCCGTCAGCAGGGTCGCTAGCCCGACTGGCCGCCCCTACGAGGGCGGCCGGTTCGCGTTCACGCTTCCGGGTGTTCGACGCGCACCCCCCGCGACACGGTTGCCGCCGGCACCACCGGCCATCCGAGGCCGGCGGTCGCCCGATCCGCGAGAGCCGGCAACGCACGCGCGTCGTCGACCGGCACCACGAGGCTCGAGCCGCTTCCGGCCAGAAGCGCAGGACGGCCCGCGACCCGCTCGAACCGCTCGCGGAACTCGCGCAGCGCAGGCTCCAGGCGCTCCGCGGCGGGCTCGAGGTCGTTGGCCAGCTCGGCCTGCACCGTCGCAATCGGTGGCGGCGCCGGCACCGGGCGGTCGGAGCGTGGGCCGCCGAGGTCGTCCCACATCCGGTACACCGCCGGCGTCGACAGCCGAAACGGCGGTACCGCGAGGAGCATCGGGATGCCGCGGGCCAGTTCCACGGGTTCGACGAGCTCGCCTCGGCCACGCATCCATGCCGCGCCGCCGTACAAGCAGAACGGCACGTCGGATCCCAACGTCGCCGCGAGCGCAACCATCGACGCGTCATCGACGTCGAGGTCGAGCAGTTGTCGGGTGACGACCAGCGCGGCGGCCGCGTCGGCGGAGCCACCGCCGAGCCCGGCGCCCGCAGGGATCCGCTTGCTGAGCATCAGGTCGACCCCGTCGTCACGCCCGGCCGCGAGGAGAATCGCCTCCACGGCCCGGACGGCCAGATTGGTGCGGGTCGCGGGGACGTCGTCCGCGTCGTCGGTCTCGAGCTCGAAGCGCACACCCGGCCGATCACCCGCGCGGACGGCGAGCGTGTCGTGCGGCTGGCCGATCGACGCGGTGAGGGCTTCGATGTCGTGGAAGCCGTCAGGCCGCCGGCCGAGCACTCGCAGCGACAGCGTCAGCTTGGCGAACGCGGTCGCGCGCACAACCGTCATCGTGCGCTCGCGGCGCGTGCAAGGCTCGCCCAGTCGTCGAGCGCCAGCGTCTCGGCGCGCGCCTCGGGATCGATGCCCGCTCGCGCGAGCACATCGACGGCTTCTTCGCCGAGCACGCCGCGCATCGACTGCCGCAACATCTTGCGCCGGTGTGCAAAGCCCGCCTGGACGAGCGCGAACAACTCGTCGCGAGACGGCACGTCGACCGAGGGTGTGTCGCGTCGTACGAGCTCGACCAACACGGACTCAACTTTCGGTTTGGGCACGAACACGGTTGGCGGCACCGTGCCGACGACCCGCGCGGTCGCGAAGTACGCGAGCTTGACCGATACCGCACCGTACGCGCGCGAACCCGGGGACGCAGCAAGGCGTTCGCCGACTTCGCGTTGCACCATCACCAGAATGGTCTCGACCATCGGGGCGTGCTCGAGCAGCGTCATCACCACCGGTGTTGCGATGTTGTAGGGGAGATTCGAGACGCATCGCCAACGGCCATCGCCCAGGAGCGCCCGGTAGTCGGTGTGGAGCGCGTCGTCGACGACCACGCGCGCGTCGCCGTCCGCTTCGGAGAGCACGTGCTCGAGGACCGGTGCGAGGTGGCGGTCCATCTCGAGTGCAACCACGCGCGCGCCGCTCTCGAGCAGCGCAAGGGTGAGCGAGCCGAGCCCCGGACCGATCTCGAGCACCCGGTCACCGGGACCCACTCCGGCCAGGCGGGCGACGCGGCGCGCGGTGTTGGGATCAGCGAGGAAGTGCTGGCCCAGCGCCCGGCTCGGACGCAGGCCGTACTCGTCGAGCAGCGATCGGACTCCGGCCGGCGTGAGCAGCGCCATCAGCGGCGACGCTACTGCGCTACTGCTCGGCGCCTTACCGGCTTGCCGTCTTCCCGGCGATCAATAGTCGAGACGAACGTTGATGCGCCCGGCACCGAGGGGTGCGAGCTGCCGGAACACGTCGGGGCTGAGATCGATGAGGTTGCCGGTCCATGCCTCGGGGCCGCGGTCGGCAACGGTGCACGATGCAGTCGCGCCGTTCGCAGCGTTGGTGATCCTGACCGAGGTGCCCATCGGCAGGCCCAAGTGCGCGCACGTACCCGCCGCATGGCTGTACCACGTGGCGGTGCCGGAACGAGTGTTACCGGTGTGCGGCATCACAACCGTGGGTCTTGGCGCGGGAACCGGCTTCTTCGGCGGCGGCGCCGGTGCGCGAACAACCGGCGTCGCTGCGACAGGAGCGGCCGCGGGCGGCGGAGTCGATGGCGCCGCGGGTGCGGGTGCGGGAGCGGGTGGCGCTGCTGCGGCGGCGGCCGTGAACAACCACCGAAGGCTCCCACCTCGCGTCGACGTCGTCGACGCGTTGGCGCGATGCGTTGTTGCGTCGGTTCCCGTGGTGGCGGCAGTCGCGCCGAGCCGCGGTACGGCGAGCGCACCGACTGCGGCCACGGTCGTCGCGATCGTCACGACCAGCAGACGGCGACGGGCGCGCGCTCGACGGATCGCGATGCGGTCGCGTCGCGTCGGGCGGGCCGCGACGCGCAACGGGACGGGCGAGGGCATTGCTCCCGGCCCGCTGCCGAACTCCGGCACACTGCGGGGCTCCGGCACCATGAGCGGCCGGGGCGCGCGCTCGGGTTCGGCCGCGGGCTGGAGGTCGGAGACGGGCTCCGGGTGGGCAACGGGCTGCAACTCCCAGAGCAGCTCCAGGTCGACTGGATCGACCACATCGACCACATCGACCACATCGGGCGAATCGACAGCCGGGGCCCGGAGCACCGGCTCGTTCTCGGGCGCCACGGCGCGGGTCTGACCCGAGTCGACGAGCCGGTCGGGGGCAAGCAGCTCTTCGAGCGCCGCGAGCGGAAACCACGAGTCGGGATCATGCGGTCTCGCTCGGGCGGGCGACGGATGCACATCGGGCAGTGCGCGTCCCGCGGGTGCGGTATTGACGTCGTGCGCGGAACGGAAGACCGTGTGTGTGCGCGAGCTCGGCGCGACGTTGCGGTCCAACAGCTCATCGAGCGCGGGCAACGCCGCAAGACCATCGAGCGGCAGCCACACCTTCTCGTCGGGGGACGCGGCGCGCGCGGGCGAAGGCCTGACCGACGAGAGGGCGTTACGGCGGATCGCGTCGCGACGAACGTAACGGCGTGCCCGCGCGTCATGTCGATGATGCGACGCGCGCCGCGCGCCGGTCTTCTGCTCGGACATCGGCTCCGCCCTCTGTCCCGTATCGAGCTCCAATCCGCCCGGACGCGCAAAGAACATGCGTAAGAATTCGGCGAATCCGGGGGATGAGGCGAACCTATCGACGGCGTTCGCGGCGGTGCAAACCGACGCTCCCACCTGCCCGAACATGCTCCCCAACCGGTGGTCAGTCGGTCACGCTCCGCTCACGCGGGGAATTCGAACAGTCGCCGCGCGTTGGCCGTCGTCGCGCCGGCAATGTCGTCGACCGCACGACCTGTGGCGCGCGCAAGCGCGTCGCCGACGAGCGCGACATACGCGGGCTGATTGTCCTTGCCGCGGTGCGGCATCGGCGCGAGATATGGCGCGTCGGTTTCCACGAGCATGCGGTCAAGTGGTGTGAGCGCGGCGGCGGCGCGCACGTCGTCCGCGCGCTTGAACGACACGATGCCGCTGAACGAAAGCTGCGCGCCGAGATCAAGAGCCTGCCGCGCTTCGTCGGGCCCGCCGGTGAAGCAGTGGAAGACGGTGCGCGCCGGTACGCCCTCGTCGCGCAAGACGCGAAACGTGTCGTCCCACGCCTCACGAGTGTGAATCACCAGCGCGCGCTCGAGTCGGTTCGCGAGCCGGATCTGCCAGCGAAAGGCGGCTTCCTGCTCGTCGGGAGGCGAGTGGTTGTAATGGAAGTCGAACCCGGTCTCGCCGATGGCGACGACCAGGTCGGTGCGGGCGAGCGGCTCGAGCCGGCCCCATTCGGCCGCCAGCTTCGAAGCGTCGTGGGGGTGAAGCCCGACGGTCGCGGCGACGTCGCGATGGCGATCGGCCAGCTCACAGGCATGAAGCGACGTCTCCAGATCGGTGCCGACGCACACGAACGCCTCGACCCCCTCCGCCCGGCCCCGCACGAGCGCCTCCTCGGCCCCACCCACCACCATCTGCAGATGGCAGTGACTGTCCACCCACGTCACGGCTGTTCAACCCCCGTTTGTGCGATCGGGCCCCCTATAGGGGCCCTGATCGCACAAACGCTGAGGTTGCGCGCGCGGCGCGTACGTGGGTGTCACGCGGGATCGATTCGGGGGAAGAGGGGGGCGCCCTTCTCGAGCGGCACGCCGGGCGGCATCGCGTCCCACGCGGTCGCGGCGGGCAGCCGTTGGTCGTCGGGCCGCCCGTCGAGCCCGAGCCGCCGCCAAAGCTCCGCGCTCGCGCGCGGGATGAGCGGTGACGCGAGCAGCGCGACAACGCGCAACGCCGCGAGACAGTCGCCGATCACCGCGGCGGTCGCGATCGCGTCACCCTCCTTGTGCAGCTTCCACGGCTCACGGTCCTCGATGTACGCATTGGCCGCGCCGATCAACTCCCACACCGCGCCGAAGCCCCCACTGAAGTCGAGCTTCGCGAACCCGTCGCAGAGGCCGTCGAACGCGCGCGCGGCGGCATCGACCAACGGACCGTCCTCGCGCGTATCGGGTGCGACGCCGCCGCAATAGGTGACGGCCATGTTGAGGACGCGGCTCGCGAGGTTGCCGAAGTTGTTGGCCAGATCGGCGTTGTAGCGCGCCACCATCGCCTCATAGCTGAAGTCGCCGTCGGGACCGAAGCGTTGGTCGGCGAGAAAGTGGTACCGCACGCCGTCGACGCCGAAGTCGGCCACCAGGTCGGCGGGCGCGATCTGGTTGAGCCGGCTCTTCGACATCTTCTCGCCGCTCACGAGCAGGTAGCCGTGCGCGAACACGCACTTCGGGGGGGCCTCGCCCGCCGCCATGAGCATCGCGGGCCAGTAGACGGCGTGCTGGCGAAGGATGTCCTTGCCGACGAGGTGGTAATCGGCGGGCCAGTAGCGCGCGAACCGTTCTGGGTCATCGCCGTAGCCGACCGCGGTGCAGTAGTTGATGAGTGCGTCGAACCACACGTAGGCGACGTGCTTCTGGTCCCACGGCAGTGGGATGCCCCACGAGATCGAGGTGCGGCTCACCGAGAAATCGTGCAGGCCCTGCTTGATGAGACCGAGCACCTCGCTGCGCTTCCCCGCCGGTTGCACCGCTTCGGGATGCTCGGTGTAATGCGCGAGCAGGCGGTCCTCGTACCGGGACAGCTTGAAGAAGTAGTTCTCCTCGGTGACGCGCTCCACCGGGGTGCCGTGGATGGGGCACATCCCGTCGACCAGATCGTCCTCCGTGTAATAGAGCTCGCACCCGACGCAGTACAGCCCTTCGTACGTGCCGAGCTCGATGTCGCCCGCGTCGTAGACGGCCTGCAGAAACCGCTCGACGGCGCGGTAGTGCCGCGGCTCGGTCGTGCGGATGTAGTCGTCATTCGAGATCTCGAGCGTGTGCCAGGCCTCCTGGAATCGCCTACTGGTGCGGGCGGCCCACTCCTCGGGGCTGACGCCCTGCGCCTCGGCGGCACGCTGGATCTTCAGGCCGTGCTCGTCGGTGCCGGTGAGGAACACCACGTCGTCGCCCCACAAGCGCCGCCAGCGCGCCAGCACGTCGGCAGCGACCGTCGTGTAGGCGTGACCGATGTGGGGCACGTCGTTGACGTAATAGATCGGTGTCGTCACGTAGAACGGCTGCGACATGCGGCCTACGATACCGAGCGGTCACAAATCCCTCGGTCACGATTCCCGGCGGTTGCCCTTCATGGCTCGCAAGATGGACCAGCTCGGACGCATCGTGGTGCCGGCAGAGCTGCGCCGGGCGTTCGGTCTGCGCGAGGGCGACTACGTCGACATCACTGTCGCCGACGGACACATCGTGCTCACGAAAGTCGAAGAGCGCTGCGTGTTCTGCGGCAGCGCCGCCGACTTGCAGGAGTTCTCGGCCAAGCTCGTGTGCCGGCCCTGTGTCGTCGCGCTCAAGGAGAACGATCTGAGCGGCGGCTGACGGCCGCCGCATAGGCGCGCCGCTTCGACACGCCGAGCGCGGTCGCCACGTCGGCGGCGGCGTCGCGTGCGGAGGATCCGCTGTCGAGCGCCAGTTGCACCGCGTCGCCGACCTCGTCGTCGGTGGGCGCGCTCGCGTCGTCAGGCGCGCCGCCGATGACGAGCACGTACTCCCCCCGGGCCGACGTGGAGTCGCCATACGAGGCGGCATCGCGTAACGAGCCGCGCCACACTTCCTCGTGCAGCTTGGTCAGCTCGCGCGCGATCGCAACCGGCCGTTCCGCGCCGCAGGTCGCCGCGAGGTCGGCCACAGTGGCCTCCACTCGGTTCGGCGCTTCGAACACCACGACCGTGCGCGGTTCGGCCGCGATCGTCGCGAGCCGGGCTCGCCGTTCCTTGCCTTTGCGGGGCAGGAAGCCCTCGAAGACGAACCGGTCGGCGGGCAGCCCCGACAGCACCAGCGCCGTCAACACCGCGCTCGGACCGGGGACGACCTCGACGTCGAGCCCGGCGGCCAGACATGCCTGCACGAGCCGCGCCCCCGGGTCGCTCACGCCGGGCATGCCCGCGTCGGTGACGTACGCGACGCGCGCGCCGCCGGAGACCTCTTCGACGACACGGCGCGCCGCCGCCCACTCGTTGTGCTCATGAATCGCGCGCACGCGATTGCCACCGGGCACGCCGGCGTGTGACAACAGGTTTCGCGTGCGGCGCGTGTCTTCCGCCGCGATCACATCTGCATCGCGCAATGCCTCGACGGCCCGTGGTGACAAGTCGCCCAGATTGCCGATGGGTGTGCCGACGAGCACGAGCGCGCCGCGGCGACTCACTCCTTCACCTCGACGGCGTCTCCGAGCCGCAAGCCCCAGCGTTCGAAGGCGCCCGACTGCGCTTCGATGGCGAACGCCGCCTTCGGCACGACAGGCGAGACCCGCCACGGCCGCAGACAGCACGTCTTCAGCACCACGCCGTCGTGATCACAGAACGCGACGTCGATCGGGAACCGCATGCGGATGGTGTGCACGTTGCGACACGGCCGCAGCACGAGCGCCCCTTCGATCGCGTCGCGGCCGAGCAGCCCGCGTCGACGCTCGCTTCGGGTGCGCGCGACCTCTGCTGCCGCCAGCACGTCGCCCTCGCGGATCAGCCAGGGCATCGCCTCGACCTCACACGTTGAACCGGATCTCGAGCACGTCGCCGTCGGCGACCTCGTAGTCCTTGCCTTCCACCCTGATCTTTCCCAGCTCCTTGGCCTTTGCCCACGACCCGATGTCGAGGAGCTCGTCCCAGCGGATGATCTCGGCCCGGATGAACCCCCGTTCCAAGTCGGAGTGGATCACACCGGCACACTCCGGCGCTTTGGCGCCGGCGCGGAAGGTCCAGGCCCGGCTCTCCTTGTCGCCGGTGGTGAGAAACGTGCGCCGGCCCAGGCGGTGATACGCGGCGCGGGCGAGTCGCGGCACCACGCTCTCGGCCACGCCGAGGTCGGCGAGGAGCTCGGCGCGTTCCGCACCCTGGGCGGCGACGACGTCGGGGTCGCCTTCGAGCTCGAGGCACACCGCGAGCGCATCGTCGCCGAACGGCGCGGCGAGCGCGTCACCGTCGTCGAGCTGGTCCAGGCCGACGTTGACGACGATCAGGACCGGCTTGTTGGTCAACAGGAAGATCGGGCCGAGCAGTCTGCGGTCGTCGGCGTCGAGATCGCTGCGAAACACGGGTGTGCCGTCGCCGAGGACGGCCTCCGCCCGTTCGAGCGCGGCGATCTCGGACGCGAGGCTCTTGTCGCCCTTGGCCGCGCGGCGCTGCTTGTACAGCCGCTGCTCCACCGACGCCAGATCGGCGAGGATCAGCTCCTCCTCGAGGGCGGTGAGGTCGAGGGCCGGATCGTTGCCGTCGGTCGCGCGCAGCACGAAGCAGATCGCGTCGCAGTCGCGAAGCGAACCGAGGTGGCGGCTGCCGAGGCCCTTGCCCGGCTCGGTCGACAGGCCGGGGAGATACGCGACCTCGAATGTGGCCGGCACCACCTTCTTCGACTCCGACATCTGCGCCAGGCGATCGAGCCGTTCGTCGGGCAGCTGCACCACGCCCAACATGCGCTCCGCCGCGGTGGCGGCATCGAGGCCGGTCAGGGCAGCGAACAACGCCGCGTGCGACGAGTCGGCGAGGCCGATGAGACCGAGGTGCTCCACGGCGGGTCAGGGTACCGGTCGGCGACTTCGGGCCGTCCGCCGCTACCCTCCTCACACCGACGCAGGGAGCGACGATGAGCAAGAAGACGAAGAAGCGCCGCCTGAAGGCGAAGCGCAACAAAGCCAATCACGGCAAACGCCCCAACGTCGGCCGCCGCTGAGCCGCTAGTCCGCGGTTCGTTCCATCCGAACCAACTGGTGGTCACGCGTGAACAGCCGGCGCTGCACACCGAGGGCCACGACCACTGTCGTCGTAGCCGCCGAGCCGAGCACGAGAAACATCACCGCCGCCTGCACCCGCACCGCGTCGATCGGATCGACGCCGGCGAGGATCAGGCCGGTCATCGCACCCGGCAGGAAGATGAGCCCGACGGCCTTCGTCGTCTCGATCTGCGGGATCAGCGCGGTGCGCAGCGCGTGGCGCACGTAGGGCCGTGCCGCCTCTGACGAGACCTGACCGAGCGCCAGGCGCGCCTCGACCTCGGCCCGCTTGTCGCGCAGCTCCTCGAACAGCCGCCGCGCGACCAGAATCGTCGCGGTCATCGAGTTGCCGATCATCAATCCCGCCAGCGGGATCAGCGTGCGCGCGCTCAAATCGAACACGCCGAGCCCGAAGAGCACGCCCAGGCTCACCGCACCCGCGGCCGCGAACGCCGCCAGCGCGAGCGGGAAGACGTCGGGCACCTCGCGTGCGCGACGCCGCACCGTTTCGGCGGCGAACAACACCATCATCATCACCCATAGCCACGACCACGCGAGCGACTGGTTCGACTCGAAGAGGATCTGGAGGATCCAGCCGATCGCAAGCAGTTGGACGATGGCGCGTGCGGATGCCCATGCGATGCTGCGCTCGAGGTCGAGGCGGCGCCACGCTGACAGCCCGATCGCGACGACGACGAGCACGAGCGATGTCGCGAGGCCGCTCCAACCGATGTCACCGTTCATCGTCGTCCTCCTGATCCGGGTCGCGCAGAAACGCCGCGACTTCCGGCACCGCGACGTGGTCGAGATCGCGAAGGAGGCACTGCTGCACGATGCGCCCGGCGAACATCACGGTCACGTGCTCGGCGATGCGTCGCATCTGCGCGAGGTCGTGGCTCACCCACACGATCGGCACACCGTCGGCCGCCAGCCAACGCGTGAGCGTCTCGAGCACGCGGGTGGCCCGCGGGTCGAGCGCCGACGTGGGCTCGTCCATCAGCAGGACCTCGGGCTTGGTCACGAGCGTGCGGGCCAGGCACACCCGTTGCGCCTCCCCGGCCGACAACTCCGTCGCCGGACGGTCGAGGAACGCCCCGGTGAGGTCGACGCGCTCGAGCACCGCTTTCGCATCGGTGTCGTCGAGCTCGGGCTCCGCGACCTGAAAGTTGTCGCGCACCGTGCCGGCGAACGGCGTGGGTCTCTGGAACACCATCCCCACGCGCCGGCGCAGGCGCAGTGGATCGAGGGTCGAGACATCGTCGCCGCGGAAGAGCACCCGGCCGGCCGAGGGCGCGTCCAGCCGGTTGCACAGCCGGAGCAGCGTCGACTTTCCGGCACCCGACGGGCCGATCACCACAGCCATGCCGCGGCGCGGAATCGTGCCGTGAACGTCGCTCACCAGCGGGCCGTGCGGGCCCGCCACAGCTACGTGCTCGAAGCGGAAGAGCGCGTTGTGGGTGTCGATGCCTCCATCTTCGCACTGCCCGTCCGGCGCGGCCGCTCGAGGACGAGCGCAACCAGCGGGAGCGCGATAGGGATCACCAGGGCGCCGGTGAGGAGCACCTTGTTGCCCGAGGTGTACGGGTGCAGGTGACGGAGGTGATACACGAGGTGGGGAACGCTGTAGACGAGCCAGGCGACCGCGGCGGTGCGCACGATGACCGGGGCGAGCGTGACAAGGGCAACGATCGTCACGACGGCCAGCGCGAGGTTGAGCTCACCCACGTCGCGCACGAGGTGCTCGTTGTAGAACCCGTCGGCGAGGACCCATCGGTGACCCGCACCCGGGAAGTCGTTGAAGAACGAGCGG
>DASVIY010000058.1:0-5508 GCA_036386195.1 Acidimicrobiia bacterium
CACGCCGATCAACTACCACCTCACCGGCCCCGAGATCGCGTACATCGTCGGCGACTGCGAGGCGAAGGCGTTCTTCGTGCACGAGCGGTACGCCGAGCAGGGCACGATCGCAGCCGACGAGCTCGACTTCCCGAAGGAAGCGCGCTTCGCGATCGGCGGCGCGATTCCGGGCTTCCGCGACTTCGAGGAGCTGAAGGACGGCCAGCCCACCGCGATGCCCGCCGACCGCGCGACCGGCGCGTCGATGCACTACACGTCCGGCACCACCGGGCGCCCCAAGGGCGTGAAGCGCGCGCTGCCGGAGATCGATCCCGACACGAGCGCCGAGATCATGACGATGTTCCTCATGCTGTTCGGCGTGATGCCGAAGGACGGCAACGTGCACCTCGTGACGTCGCCCAACTACCACACCGCGGTCACGATCTTCGGCGGCAACGCGCTGCACGCGGGGCACACGGTCGTCTACATGGACAAGTGGGATCCCGAAGAGACGCTGCGGCTCATCGAGCGCTACAAGGTCACGTACACACACATGGTGCCCACGCAGTTCCATCGGATGCTGGCCTTGCCCGAAGACGTGCGCAACAAGTACGACGTGTCATCGATGCGTTGCGCGATCCACGCGGCGGCGCCGTGTCCGATCGAGACGAAACGCAAGATGCTCGACTGGTGGGGTCCGGTCATCTACGAGTACTACGGCGCCACCGAGGGCGGCGGCACGCTCGCCACGCCGCAGTACTGGCTGAAGTACCCGGGCACGGTCGGCAACGTGTGGCAGATCACGACGTTGCGCATCGTCGACGACGAGCTACACGAAGTGCCCACCGGCACGCCCGGCACGATCTACATGAAGATGGACGCGCCCGGCTTCGAGTACAAGGGCGATCCCGAGAAGACGAAGGCCAACTATCTCGAGGGGTTCTTCACCGTCGGCGACATCGGCTATCTCAACGACGACGGCTTCCTGTTCCTCTGCGACCGCAAGAGCGACATGATCATCTCCGGCGGCGTCAACATCTACCCGGCCGAGATCGAAGGCGAGATCCTCGCGTTCCCGAAAGTCGCCGACGCGGCCGTCTTCGGCATTCCCGACAGCGACTGGGGCGAGCAGATCAAGGCGGTCATCGAGCTCCAGCCCGGCAACGAGCCGACGGCCGAGACCGCGCAGGAGCTCCTCGACTTCCTCAAGCCGCGGCTCGCGAGGTTCAAGACGCCGAAGACCATCGATTTCATCGAGGAGATGCCCCGAGACCCCAGCGGGAAGCTGTACAAGCGCAAGCTGCGCGACCCGTACTGGGAAGGCCGGGAGCGCGCGATCTGATGGCGATCCCCGATCACGACGCGCTGGTCGCGCATCACGTCCTCGAGTTCCCGGGCGGCTACAAGCGCTCGCTCGGTCCGGTGATCGGCCGTTTCCTCACGGAGCTCCGCGACGGCAAGCTCGTCGGGGTCAAGCTCGCCGATGGGCGGGTGCTCGTGCCGCCGGCCGAATACGACCCGCAAACGAGCGAGGCGACAACGGGCGAGTACGTGCCGGTCGGGCCCGGGGGTGTTGTCACCGCCTGGACGTGGGTGCCGCAGCCGAAGCGCCACCATGTCCTGCAGTGGCCGTTCGCGTGGGCGCTCGTGCGGCTCGACGGCGCCGACACCGCGATGCTGCACGCGGTCGACGCGGGCGACGAGTCGAAGATGGCGACCGGCATGCGCGTGACCGCGCGCTTTCGCGAGGAACGAGTCGGCCACATCACCGACCTCGAGTCGTTCGTACCGGAGCCGTCGTGAGCACAGAGCCGGTCACGATGATGGTGGAGGCGATCCGGCTCGACTTCGAGCTCGGCGCCGGCACCGCGCAGTCGCGGTTTCTGCTCGGGCTGGCCGACGGCGAGCTGCGCGGCCAGCGCTGCCCGGTGTGCCGCAAGGTCTACATGCCGCCGCGCGGATCGTGTCCGACCGACGGCGTGCCCACCGAAGAAGAGGTGCTGCTCCCGGACCACGGCATCGTCACCACGTTTTGTGTCGTCAACCTGCAGTTCCATCCCGCGGCACCGCCCGCGCCCTATGTGTGCGCGCAGGTGTTGCTCGACGGGGCCGACACGCCGCTGTTCGGGCTCGTCGCCGGCGTTCCGGCCGACGAGGTGCGCATGGGCATGAAGGTGAAGGCGGAGTGGAAGCCACGCGAGGAGTGGACCACCAACCTCATGAACATCAAGTGGTTCCAGCCCACCGGCGAGCCTGACGCGGCGTACGAGACATACCAGGAGCACGTGTAGATGCGCGACATCGCAGTGGTCGGGTTCGCGCAATCGAAGCACGTCGAGTCCGACACGCATCACAACGAAGTCGAGATGCTCATGCCCGTCATCGCCGACGTGGTGAAGCAGTCGGGTATCGGCGCGAAGGAGATCGGGTTCACGTGCTCGGGGAGCTGTGACTACCTGATCGGCGCGCCGTTCTCGTTCGTGCAGGCGCTCGACGCGGTGGGTGCGTGGCCACCCATCAGCGAGAGCCACGTGGAGATGGACGCCGCCTGGGCGTTGTATGAAGCGTGGGTCGCATTGCAGCACGGCGACATCGAGTCGGCGCTCGTCTACGGGTTCGGCAAGACGTCGACGGGCGACCTGGGCGAGATCCTCAATCTGCAGCTCGACCCCTACACGGTCGCGCCGTTGGGGCTCGACCATCTGTCCTACGGCGGCCTTCAGGCGCGCGCGTACCTCGACACGACGGGCAGGAGCGAGCGCGACCTGGCCGAGGTCGCGGCCCGGAGCGCGCACGACGCTCGCGACAATCCCAACGCGGTGCGCAGGGGCGAGGTGACCGCCGATGACGTGCTCGGCGAACCACCGGTTCGCAGCCCGCTGCGCCCGTTCGACTGTGCTCCGATCACCGACGGCGCCGCGGCGGTGGTGCTGGCGGCCGGTGATCTCGCCCGGCGCGTGTGCAGCCGGCCGGCGTGGATTCGTGGCATCGATCACCGCATCGAGGCCCATCAGCTCGGCGTTCGTGACCTCGCCACGTCGATGTCGACGGCGCTCGCGGGCGACACGGCGGGTGTGGCGAGTGGTGCGGTCGACGTGGCCGAGCTCCACGCGCAGTTCAGCCACGAGGAGCTCATCCTCCGCGAGGCGCTCGGTCTGGGCGACGAGGTACGTGTCAATCCGTCCGGCGGCGCGCTCGGCGCGAACCCGGTGATGGCGACCGGGCTGATCCGCATCGGTGAGGTCGCGCACCGCATCCACGACGGCAGCGCGACACGCGGCGTCGCGCACGCGAGCTCCGGTCCGTGCCTGCAGCAGAACCTCGTGTGCGTGCTCGAAGGGACTGACTGATGGGTGACGAGCGGTGCGCGGTCGTCGGCGTCGGCCAGACGCAGTACAAAGCGGTGCGCGCCGATGTGTCGATCGCGGGACTCGTGCGGGAGGCATCGGAGCGCGCCCTCGACGACGCATCACTCGACTGGGGCGACATCGACGCGGTCGTGATCGGCAAGGCACCCGACATGTTCGAGGGCGTCGTGATGCCGGAGCTCTACCTGGCCGACGCGCTCGGTGCGGTCGGCAAGCCGATGATGCGGGTGCACACCGCCGGCAGTGTCGGCGGCTCCACCGCGATCGTCGCGGCGGGGCTCGTGCAGGCGGGCATTCACGAGCGCGTGCTGACCATGTCGTTCGAGAAGCAATCGGAGAGTGACGCGATGTGGGCGCTCACCGTGAGCCAGCCGTTCCAGGCGCCGCTCGTCGCCGGGGCGGGCGGGTTCTTCGCGCCGATCATCCGCTCGTACATGCGCCGTTCGGGCGCGCCCGAGCACATCGGGATGCTCGTCGCGGTCAAGGACCGTGCCAACGCGATGCGCAACCCGCTCGCGCACTTGCACGAACCCGATCTCACGCTCGAGAAGGCGAAAGAGTCGCCGATGCTGTGGGACCCGATCCGTTACGTCGAGACGTGCCCGTCGAGTGACGGCGCGTGCGCGATGGTGCTCGCCGGCGAGAAGACCGCGGACGGCGCGTCGAAGCGGCCGGCATGGATTCACGGCACCGCGATGCGCAGCGAGCCGACGATCTTCGCCGGGCGCGACCAGGTCAACCCGCAGGCGGGCCGCGACTGCGCCGCTGACGTCTACGCGCAAGCGGGCATCACCGACCCGCGTGCCGCGTTCGATTGCGCGGAGGTGTACGTGCCGTTCAGCTGGTTCGAGCCGATGTGGCTCGAGAACCTCGGCTTCTGCGCGCCGGGCGAGGGCTGGAAGCTGACCGAGGCCGGCGCGACCGCGTTCGACGGTGACATCCCGTGGAACCCGTCGGGCGGCGTGCTGTCGTCCAACCCGATCGGCGCCTCGGGCATGATCCGCTTCGCCGAGGTGGCGCTCCAGGTGCGGGGCCTCGCGGGGGAGCACCAGGTCGACGATGCACGCACAGCCCTCGGGCACGCGTACGGCGGCGGCTCGCAGTTCTTCTCCATGTGGGTGGTCGGCGCCGAGAAGCCCTGACGGCAGGGCCGTTTGCCCACGGTATGAGAACGTGTTCTAATTTCGGGTATGAGCCGCTTTCCCTTCCCTCTGCCGCTGGGCTGGTTCCAGGTCGCGTACGACGACGAGCTGAAGCCGGGCGACGTGATGCCGCTGCGCTACTTCGGCCGCGATCTCGTTCTGTGGCGCGCCGACGACGGTGCCGCCCACCTGATGGACGCGTTCTGCCCGCACCTCGGCGCGCACCTCGGGTACGGGGGTGTGGTCGAGGCCGGCACGATCCGCTGCCCCTTCCACGGCTGGGAGTACGACGGCACCGGGGCCTGCGCGGAGATCCCCTACAGCGACCGGGTCAACAGGTCGGCCAGGGTCGGCACGTATCCGTTGGTCGCGCGCAATCAACTGCTGATGGCCTGGTACCACCCGCACGGCCTCGCTCCCGACTGGGAGGTTCCCGAGCTCCCGGAGATCGGGTCGCCGGAGTTCACCGACTACTACCGGTCGAGCTACATCGTGAAGACCGCCTGGCAGGAGATGGCCGAGAACGCGGTCGACCCTGCGCATTTCCGCTACGTGCACGGCACCGACTCGGTGGCCGAGGTGCTCGAGTACGCGACCGACGGGCCGACGTCGAAGATGATCTCGGTGCAGCAGTACGTCACACCGCGCGGCGTCACCGAGGGCCACATCGACGCGTACATCCACGGGCCCGGGTTCAGCTACACGTGGTTCACCGGCATCGTCGACGCGTTGCTCGTGGGTACCACGACGCCGATCGACGACGACACGGTGCAGACGCGCTTCAACTTCACCGTCCGCAAGCTCGCGGATGAGCGCACGACCTCAACGGCTGCCGACGCGTTCGTCGCCGAGATCAACAAGCAGCTCACCGAGGACATCCCGATCTGGGAGCACAAGGCGCACCTGATCCGGCCGGCGCTGGCGGATACCGACGGTCCGATCATGAAGTTCCGCAAGTGGGCCACACAGTTCTACGTCGACGGCGCGACACCGGCGAACGCGGACGTCTGAGCGCTACT
>DASVIY010000059.1:0-1923 GCA_036386195.1 Acidimicrobiia bacterium
CCGTTCTCGGATGCGCGCTCGCACTGGTGCCCGTATTCAGTACGCAGGGCGCCACCGTGGCCACCTACCCCTCGAACGACTTCGACCGCGGCATCGCGGCGTGGCTCCGACCGCGACTCCAGGACCACGACGACGTCGTCGCATCCACCTTCCGGTTCGAGGCTGCAGTCACGGCGCGCCTGCGCGGCGCCGCCACCGTCGTGGACGTGCCGTTCAACACGTCGAGGTCGGCGCCCAAGCTCGACGGTTCGGTGCTGGTCGACTGGGCCGGCGGCGAGTACCGATGGGTGCCGGCCCGCGCGTTCGCGGTTTTGCTCCGGCGTTCCGACTGGCTGGTGCTCACCGGGCGCCATCGATTCAACGCAGCCGCGCTCGTGAGCTGGCTCCGGCTCAACGGCGCCAAGGTCGGCATCCACGCCGATCAGACGTACAACCGTTCGTTCAGCGGTGCATGGGCTCGTATCTACTCCATCAAGCACGCACGCGTCGGTGAGGTCCCGACGATCGTGACGGCAGCGGCGGCCGCCCGCATGCTGCAGCGTCATCGTTTCGTGGTGCGGCGGCCGACCGTGATCGTGGGCAGCCCCCAGGAGCTCGCACGTCTCGCCGGGAAGCTTCCGCTGCGACCGGACATCACGATGCTCGCCGCGCCACCCGGCTACCGCACATAGACCACTGCACGGGGCGCGGCCGCGCGCGTTGCAATAAAGGATCGGCGGCGCCACCACGCGCAGCTCCCTCGAGGCTCGAGCACCCGGCCCGCTCGACCGGTTGCTCGCCTCCCACTGAGCGCCCCCTGGCGAGGCCCCTGAATCGTTACGCTTCCGGACCATGACCTCGACGAGATCCCCGTCGAGCGCTCACGCGCATCGATCGCGAACGCGACTCGCTGCGACGTCTGCGACGTCGAGACGGGCACGCCCATCGCGGGCAATCGGTCTGTCACCCGGGTGAGCGTGGATCTCCCGGCGTGCGCCGGACGGCCGCTCGAATACGGCACCCGGCTCTGGTGAACACCCAGGAGTCCGCAGCGGCGCACGGAACCGAGCAAGCGAGGCACGAACGCGCGATTCGGTTCGGCTTGGTCCTGGCGACGTTCCTCTTCGCGTTCGCCGTGCAAAGCCAGTTCTTCGCGTACACAAACTCGCTTCGCGGCGATGCCGCGTATCACCGGGGCGGGGCCGAGACGATGCTCAACGGGCACCTCCAGGGCGAGGGTCCACTCCCGGGTCTGCTCTCGTACTACGGCGGCCTGTATCCGCTGACGCTCGCCGCCGGCATCCGAATCCTCGGCGTGTCATTCGACGGCCTGCTGTCTGTCGTGAGCTGGTTCGCCACGCTCGCGCTTCCCGCGGCGCTCGTGCTGTTGGCGCGACGTGTGTGGCCCGAACGACCCCTCGAACAGGGCATCTTGGTGCTCGTCGGAACGGTCGGTAGCTCGCTCGCCCTCGACGCGCGCGTGGAGTGGATCAACAGCTTCCTGCCGTCGGGAGCGAATATCTGGCCGCTCTATCCGCGAGATGTCGCGGTCGTGCTCCTGGTGCTCGCGCTCGGAGTTGCCATGGGAGGCGAATCGCTGCGCCGCTACGCGGCAGTCGGCCTGCTCGCCGGCGTCGCGGTCGCCACCCAGGCGCAGGTCGGTTTGCTCACGGTCGTCGCAGTCGCCGTCTGGGCGTTCGTGCAAACCGGTTGGGAGCATCGGCGTGATGCGTTCCCGCGTGCACTCGTCGCGGTCGGCGTGGCCGCAGCGGCGTCGGCGTGGTGGTGGGTGCCGCGCGTCGCAGCCGTCATCAAAGATCGCCCGCTCCTGCTCCAGAGCTATCCCAAGGGCGCGGGGTTGTCGATCGCCACGATCCTGAGTGGGTTCGGCGTCACCGGCGTGCTCGCGCTCATCGGATTCGTCGTGTTGTCGCGAGCGTCCAG
>DASVIY010000060.1:0-1519 GCA_036386195.1 Acidimicrobiia bacterium
CGCCGAGTACGACGTGCGCGTGCTCGAGCCCTCGCCGCCTGCGATCAATGAGCCGCCGTGGTTCGCCGACGACCCGGCCGCACGGGGTGAATCGGTCGACGCCAAACCGATCGTGTGCCCTGTGACGACGGGCGACGTCACATGGGACGATCTCTGCCGCGACGACCCGTCACTCGCGTCGTGGTGTGCGGACCGCTGGCTCGGTGCGTGGCGACCGCTGCCCGCGCTGCCCGACCTCACCGCGCTCACCAATACGCGCCTCGCATGGCATGCGCTCGCCGAACACGTCGTCGCGCCGGCTCGTTATGCCGCCAACGGCAAGATCGGGCTGCGCTTCACGCGCAACGGCTTTGGGACTCCGTTCTTCGCGCGCGCCGACGATGGCGCCGACGTGCAGGTGCGCGTGGAAGGAGTCAACCTCGTGGCCACCCGCGGCGGCAAGGATCGGTGGCTCATGCTCGCGACGGTCGGTGCGGCCGCGAAGCTCGCGGGCATCGAGCCGGGTGCGCCCGCTGACCTCTACACGCCGACCACACCGCTCGAGCCCGACGCACCGCTTCGGCTCGACGCCCGCAGCACCGAGTTCCTCGGCGCATGGCATGGCTTCGCGGCGTCCGCGCTGGAACAGCTGCGGGCCGAGGCGCCCGACGACGCCGCGCCGGGGCGGGTGCAGCTCTGGCCCGAGCACTTCGACCTCTCGGTCGACCTCGGCGACGAAGCACGTGGCGCACGAGGCACGTTCGGCGCATCACCCGGCGACGCGCAACACCCCGCGCCCTACTTGTACGTCACGCACCACGCTCCCGTGCCCGACGACGAGTTCTGGAACGACCCGTCCTTCGCCGGTGCCGGGATGAGCATGGACGCGGTTACCGCACACACCGACGGCGCCGAACAACGAGCCGCCGCCCTCGACTTCTACCGCCGCGGCCGCACACTCCTCGACGGCACGTGAGCGCTCCAAACGCGCGTTCCCTCGAGGTATTACCGGCAAATACCGGGTGAAATCCTCGAGTAAACGAAGGGTTGAGCGCGAGAGCGCTGGCTCAGGGTTGGTACGGCGACGTCCGGTTGCGGCCCTCCCGCTTTGCCCGGTACATCGCGGCGTCGGCGCGTTTCAGCGTCTCGGTGATGTCGAGATCGCCGGCCAGCGGCAGGTAGCCGACACTGATCGTGAGCGGCACGAGGGAACTGTCGACTCGGAACGGCACGCGATCGACAGCGGTACGAAGGCGCTCGGCGGCCGTCCGCGCATCGCCGGCATGTTGGATGCGGCCGAGCACAACACCGAACTCGTCGCCGCCGAGCCGAGCAAGCAGGTCGCCATCGCGCAGCGTCGCCTCGAAGCGGCGCGCGAGCTCGATCAGGACGCCGTCGCCCGCGTGATGTCCGTAGGTGTCGTTGATGTTCTTGAACCCGTCGATGTCGAAGATCAGCAGACCCGTTGACCCCGGCTCGCGACGGGCGTGACCCAGAGCGTGTTCCAATGTGTGGATGAACAAGGCCCGGTTGGTGAGGC
>DASVIY010000061.1:0-7003 GCA_036386195.1 Acidimicrobiia bacterium
CTCGTGGAGGCGCCGCTGCCGGCCACGATCGCCGAGCGCCTCCACTGGGCCGAGCTCGTCGTCCCCAGCCCGGGTGTTCCCGAGCGCCACGTCGCGCTCGTGGAAGCAGGTGTGCACGGGGTGCCGATCCGCTCCGAGATCGATCTCGCGGCCGAGCGGGCGCCGATGCCGATCGTGGCGGTGACCGGCACCAATGGCAAGACGACGGTCACCGGGCTGATCGCGGCGATGTTGCACGAGTCGGGCGTGCGCGTGACCGCCGGCGGCAACATCGGTCGCCCGCTCATCGAGGCGGTGCACGACGACGTCGATGTGGTCGTCGCCGAGGTGTCGTCGTTCCAGCTCCGCTTCACGACCGAGAGCTTCCGGCCCCGGGTGGCGGTGCTCCTCAACGTCGCGCCGGATCATCTCGACTGGCACGGCGGCTTCGACGCCTATGTCGCCGCCAAGGCGCGCGTCTTCGCGAACCAAACCGCTGACGACCTGCTCGTGTACAACGCCGGCGACCCGATCGCGCGCGACCTGGCGGCGACGGCGCCCTCGCGGACCGTCGGCTACGAGGTCGATGTCGACGACTCCGTCGAGAAGCCGTGGACCGTGCGCGGGAAGGGGCACAACCGCTTCACCGACGACGCGCGGGTCGCTGAGATGATGCGCGCCCGCTGGCGCGTGGGCGACCTTCCGTTCCCCACACCCATGGATCGCGAGAACGCGATCGCGGCGACGGAGACCGTGCTCGATCTCGGCGTCGACACCGACGCGATCGTGCGCGCGCTTCAGGACTTCGCGAGGCTCCCCCATCGCGTCGAGCTGGTCGGCAAGGCTGGTGGGGTGGCGTACTACGACGACTCGAAGGCGACCAATCCCCACGCGACGCTGCATGGGCTCGAAGGCTTCGATTCCGCGGTGCTGATCGCCGGCGGCCGCAACAAAGGTCTCGATCTCGGCGTCTTGCGGTCGGCCGCGCCGCGCCTCCGCGCGGTCATCGCGATCGGTGAGGCCGCGCCCGACATCCAGGACGCGTTTGCCGGTGTGGTCTCGGTGGAGCCGGCAACGTCGATGCGTGATGCGGTTCGAGCTGCCGCGGCGAGGGCCGAGCCCGGCGACGTCGTGCTGTTGTCGCCCGCGTGCGCCTCGTTCGACTGGTACGCGAACTACGCGGAGCGCGGCGATGACTTCGCCCGCGAGGTCGCGCGACTCGACGAGCACGCGTGAGCACGGCGACGCGCCTCGACGGCGGCATCGGCGGGCAGGCGGTTCGACCGCCGCGCCGCCCGCCGCTGGCCGTGTTGCGCAGCCGCTGGGGAGCGGCCGGTGCGGCACGGCCGGCCAACTACGTGCTCCTGCTCGCCATCGTCGCGGTGCTCAACGTCATCGGCCTCGTCATGGTGTTCTCGGCATCGGCAGTCACGTCGCTCACGAGCTACGGCTCGGCGTGGTACTTCTTCCAGCGTCAACTCGTCTGGACGGCCTTCGGTGTCGTCGCGTTCGCGGTCGCGACCCGCATCGACTATCACCAGTGGCGCCGCTTCGTGCGCCCACTTGTGATCGTGAGCGTCGTGCTGCTCGTGCTCGTGCTCGTGCCCGGCATCGGCATCTACGTGCTCGGCTCCCGGCGCTGGCTCGGCGCGGGTTCGTGGCGATTCCAGCCGAGCGAGGTCGCCAAGCTCGCGCTCCTCATCTATACGGCCGACGTGGTGACGCGTCGCGCCGACGGGCTGCACGACTGGCGGCAGGTGCTGCGGCCGGTTCTCGTCATCTTCGGCATTGTTGCCCTCCTCGTGATGCGAGAGCCCGACATGGCCTCCACGATGGTGCTCGCGTTGATCGTGGGCTCGGTGCTCATGGTGGGCGGCGTGCGCCTGCGCCAGCTCGGGAGCATCGCGGCACCTGGTGTCTCGCTGGCCGCGATCCTCGCGATCGCGGCCCCGTACCGTCGGGCCCGTGTCTTCGGCTTTCTCGACCCGTTCAAGACCGCATCCGCCGGCGGCTACCAGCTGTCGCAGTCGCTCATCGCCTTGGGCAGTGGAGGCTGGACGGGCGTCGGGCTCGGCAACGGGCGCGCGAAGTGGCTCGTCCTGCCGAACGCGCACACCGACTTCATCTTTGCGATCATCGGCGAGGAGCTCGGTCTCGTCGGCTGCATGCTGGTCGTCGCGTTGTTCGTCGCCTTTGCAATCTTCGGAACGCGCGCCGCGCTCCGCGCGCCCGACCGCTTCGGCGCGTTGCTCGCCGCCGGCGTCACCGTGTGGGTGGTCGGCCAGGCGGTCATCAACATCGGCGCGGTCACCGGCCTCCTGCCGGTATCGGGGATTCCGCTGCCGTTCGTCTCGTTCGGCGGGTCGGCCCTCGTGTTCACCATGTTCGCGGCAGGGATGCTGGGCAACGTCGCTCGCCAGACACGGTGAACACGCAGACCGACGTGCTCATCACCGGCGGTGGCACCGGCGGTCACGTGTATCCGGCGCTCGCGCTCGCACAAGAGCTTGTCGATCGCGGCGGTGATCCCGCCGCGATTCACTTCGTGGGCGCGCGCCGGGGTTTGGAGGCGCGTGTTGTGCCCGACGCCGGCTTCGCGATCGACTTGCTGCCGGGACGCGGATTGCAGCGGCGGTTCGCCATCGCGAACGTCGGCGCGATGTGGGAGAACATCGTCGCGTTCTTCCGCGCGTGGAAGATCGTCGGCCGGCTGCGTCCACGAGTTGTCGTCGGTGTCGGCGGATACGCGTCGCTCCCGTGCCTGCTCGCAGCGTGGTGCCGGCGCGTCCCGATGGTCGTGCACGAGCAGAACGCCGCGCCCGGCCTCGCCAACCGGATCGCGGCGCGTCTCGGCGCCCGCACCGCGGTCTCGCTGCCCGGCACCCCACTGCGCGGCGCGATCGTCACCGGCAATCCTGTGCGAGCTGCGATCCGGGCCGTGCGGCGTGCTCCGACGCCGGGTCTGGTTGCGATCTTCGGCGGCAGCCTCGGCGCCCGCCGTGTCAACGACGCGGCTCTCGAGCTCTACGACCTGTGGCGGAGCCGGCACGACGTCGCAATCCACCACATCGCGGGCGTGCGCGACTACGACGGGTGCATGACCCGGCTCGCACAGCTCCAACGTGCCGACGACGCGCTCGGCTACGAGTTGGTGCAGTACGAGCACGACATGCCGAACGTCTACGCGCGTGCCTCCCTCGCCGTGTGCCGTGCCGGCGCGGTCACGGTGGCCGAATTGTGTGTCGCGGGCGTGCCGGCGGTCCTCGTGCCGCTGCCCGGAGCTCCCGGCGACCACCAGACGCGCAACGCGGAGGTGCTCGTCGACGGGGGAGCGGCCGTGCTCGTTCCCGATAGTGAATGCAACGGCCGGCGGCTCGACGCGGTCACCTCGCCGCTCCTGGCCGACAAGGCGGAGCTCGACGCGATGGCTGTTGGCGCGCGCACGCTTGCGCGTCCCGACGCCGCCGCGCGCCTCGCCGATCTCGTCGAAGAGGCGGCCCGTGCCTGACCTCGATCTCGCGACGCCGCAGCGGGTGCACATCGTCGGTATCGGCGGGGCGGGGATGAGCGCGATCGCGACGGTGCTGGCACGCATGGGCCACACGGTCAGCGGCTCTGATCTCAAGGACTCGCGCGGGCTCGAACGGCTGCGCGTCCTGGGAGTTGACGCGTTTGTCGGTCACGACGCCGGCCACGTCGGCCCCGACATCGACGCCGTGGTGGTGTCGACCGCGATTCCGCCCGGCAATACCGAGGTGCGCGCCGCCGAGGCGCGTTCGGTGCCGGTGCTCCGACGTGCGGATGCCTTGGGCGCCATCGCCGCAACCCGTCGCGCGATCGCCATCGCAGGGACCCATGGCAAGACCACGACCTCATCGATGCTCGCGCTCGTCCTTCGTGCGGCCGGTTGGCATCCGAGCTTCGTCATCGGCGGTGAGCTCAACGAGGTTGGTACGAATGCCGCGCTCGACGACGGGGAGTGGCTCGTCGTCGAGGCCGACGAGAGCGACGGCACATTTCTCGAGCTCGCGCCCGAGATCGCAGTGGTCACCAACGTCGAGGCCGATCATCTCGAGCACTACGGCGGTTTCGAGGGCCTCGTCGCCGGCTTCGAACAGTTCGCCGCGGCCGCTTCCGGCACGACCGTGCTTTGTGTCGACGACCCGGGCGCGCGGCGCCTCGTTGCCGTCGCCGCGCAGCCGGTGACCTACGGGTTCGCCGACGACAGCGACTACCGCCTCGATGACTATGAAGGCGCTCGCACCGGCAGCCGGTTCTCGCTCGTGCGGCGCGGCACCGCGCTCGGTCTGGTCGAGCTCCCGATCCCGGGGCGCCACAACGCGCGCAATGCGGCTGCGGCGGCGACGGTGGCGCTCGAGCTCGGGGTCCCGTTCGACGACATTGCGCGCGCGTTGGGTGGATTCGGCGGTGTAGCTCGACGGTTCCAGTTCCGGGGTGAGGTGGCCGGCGTCACGCTCGTCGACGACTATGCGCATCTCCCGAGTGAGATCGCCGCCGCGATCGGAGCGGCCCGCGAAGGCGGTTGGTCGCGTGTCATCGCCGTCTTCCAGCCGCACCGCTACACCCGCACCGCGAGTCTGTGGCGGGAGTTCGCGGGCGCGTTCGTCGACGCGGACCGAGTCGTGCTGACGGATATCTACGCTGCGGGCGAAGCGCCACAAGCCGGGGTCTCGGGGCGGCTCGTGCTGCGGGCGGTGCTCGACGCGCATCCCTCGACGGCGGTTTCGTACCTGCCCCGGCGGTCTGATCTCGTCGCCCACGCGCTCGACCATGCCCGCGCGGGCGACGTTGTGCTGACACTGGGTGCCGGTGACGTCACGATGCTTGCGGACGAATGGCTACAAGCGGAGCCGTTGTGAACGCCGCCCTCGACGCGCTCGCCGCAGAGCTGCGTGCATGCCTGCCGGGCGCGGTCACAACCAACGTGCCATTCGAGGAGATGTCGACGTACCGGCTCGGGGGACCGGTCGCGGTCGTGGTACGCGTCACGTCGGCCGCCCAACTCGAAGCGCTCGCGGCGATTACGGCGGCGGAACGTCCGCCGGTTCTCGTGACCGGCCGCGGTTCCAATCTGCTCGTTGCCGATACGGGATTCGCGGGCGTGGGCGTCTTGCTGGAGGGTGACTTCGAGATGGTGGATCTCGAAGCCGCGGAGCTCTCAGGCGGCGCAGGCGCTGAGCTTGTGGGCGCCGAAGCCGCAGATCTTCCGGGCGGCGCTGGCGCGGTGCGGACCGTCGCAGCGGGCGGCGCGGTCGCTCTGCCGGTTCTCGCCCGGCGCGCTGCCGGCGCAGGGCTCGCCGGCCTCGAGTTCTTCGTGGGGATCCCGGGCTCGGTCGGCGGCGCCGTGCATATGAACGCGGGCGGCCACGGTCGCGAGACACGCGACGTCATCGTCGGTGCATGGGTACAGGACCTTTACGACGCCGCACCACCGCGGTGGCTGACGACCGACGAGCTGGCATTCGGTTACCGCCACTCGGTGTTGTCCGACTCCGACGTGGTGACGGCCGCAGAGTTTCGCGTGGATGTCGACGAGGTGGCGGCCTGTGAGGAGCGGGTCGCACAGATCGTGCGGTGGCGCCGGGAGCATCAGCCCGGCGGGGCCAACGCCGGGTCGGTCTTTCGCAACCCACCCGACGACTCGGCCGGCCGGCTCATCGAAGCCGCGGGATGCAAGGGCCTGCGAGTGGGTGGCGTCGTCGTCTCCGACAAGCACGCCAACTTCTTTCAAGCGGAGCCCGGTGCCCAGGCTGCGGATGTGCACGCGTTGATCGCCGAGGTGCGCCGGCGCGTGGCGGAGGCGTTCGACGTCGACCTGGTACCGGAGCTGCGCATGATCGGATTCGCCGAGCTCGACGGCGGCGACGAGGAGGCGAACGCGTGAGCACCCAGACACCGTCACGTCCGGCACGGTCGCCGCGCGCCGCACCCATTGATCCGCGCATCCGGGACCGGCGCGTCGCGGTGAAGCGCCACGAGGGCCGCCGGCGCCTGCGCGTCGTGCTCGGCGTGCTGATCGCGTTCGTCGTTGCCGGCATGGTGCTGCTCGTCGTCGAATCACCCTTCCTCGATGTCGACCGGATCGACGTACGCGCGGGCGCGCACACGCGATCCGGCGACATTCGGCGCGCGGCGCGTGTTTCCGCCGGTGACCCGTTGCTGCTCGTCAACCTCGGAGCCGTGCGGGCGCGCGTCGAGCACCTGCCGTGGGTCAAGCGGGCGAAGGTGCAGCGCGACCTGCCGGGCCGCTTGCGGATCACGGTGACGGAACGCACGGCAGTGGCGTGGTCGCGGCGCAGCGTCGACCGCGTAACCCTGATCGACGCGACCGGTCGCGTGCTCGGCGACGAACGGCAGCCGCCACCCGGTGTACCCCAGCTCGTTATTCCGACCGGTCTCGCGCGTGCCGGCGCGAACGTGCAACCGGCCGACGAGCTTCGTGTGGTCGCGCAACTCCCCGCGGCATTGCGGGTGCGGGTCGCGTCGGTCGCGCTGTTGCGCGCGGAAGCGACGCTGCAATTGGCGTTCGGTCCGCAAGTGCGGTTGGGAACGCCCGACGCCGTGAATGCGAAGGCGCGGGCGGTGCTTGCCGTGCTGGGGTCGTTGCACGGGGCCGTGCCCCGCTACATCGACGTGCGGGTGCCGGCTGCGCCCGTGACCGGCTGACCACTTTTCTTCCGCCTGCGTTGACCTTCGCGAGACCTTTTGGGTAGGGTCTCCACCACAACGACAGGTTTACCCCACTCTGAATCTCTACTCGAGGTTAAGGGTTGTCGGAAAAAGCACCACTGGGCAACGGGAATCCACCCGGTTGTCGTCGCTGCAGGCGACGATGGTGACCAGCGAATGATGAAGCGAGCCCACCGCAACGGCGGAAGCTCGAGGCGGAAGGACACTGCATGCTCGGCGCTCCTCAGAACTATCTGGCGGTCATCAAGGTCATCGGCATCGGCGGCGGAGGTTGCAACGCCGTCAACCGCATGATCGACGCGGGCCTCAAGGG
>DASVIY010000062.1:0-3770 GCA_036386195.1 Acidimicrobiia bacterium
TTCGCGCCGGGCGCGAAGCCGCCGACCTTGCCGGTCACACGGTCGTCGAAGCGCGACCCGAGCGCGATGAGCAGGTCGCTCTTCTGCATTGACGTGACGGCGGTGTAGTTGCCGTGCATGCCGGGCATGCCGAGACAGAGCCCATGGCTATCGGGAAACGCGCCGCGGGCCATCAGCGTCGTCACCACCGGAATACCGGTCAGCTCGACCAGTGCACGCAGCGCTTCGGCCGCACGCGCCTTGAGAATGCCTCCACCCGCGTAGATCACGGGGCGCTGCGCCTCGCCCATGAGGCGCGCGGCGTCCTTGATCTGCTTCGGATGACCCTTGGTGTTGGGCTTGTAACCGGGCAGGTCGACGTCGTCGGGCCACTGCCAGTCCATCGTCTGGTTGGCGATGTCCTTGGGCATGTCGATGAGCACCGGACCGGGCCGGCCGGTCGTAGCGACGTGGAACGCCTCGCGCACGACGCGGGGGATGTCGTTGGCGTCGGTGATGAGCCAGTTGTGCTTCGTGACCGGCATCGTGATGCCGACGGTGTCGCACTCCTGGAACGCGTCGCTGCCGATCACCGCGTAGGGCACTTGACCGGTGATCACGACGATCGGGATCGAGTCCATGTATGCGTCGCACAGGGGCGTGACGATGTTGGTCGCGGCCGGACCGCTGGTGACCATCGCGACACCGGGACGCCCGGTCGCGTGCGCGTAGCCCTCGGCCATGTGGCCGGCACCCTGCTCGTGCCGCACGAGGATGTGACGGATGGTCGAGTCGATGAGCGGGTCGTAGACCGGAAGGATCGCTCCGCCCGGGAGGCCGAACATCACCTCCGTGCTCTCCATCTCGAGGCTCTTGATGAGGGCTTGCGCCCCGGTCAGCTTCATCGCCGGCTCCTGGGTGTGGCAGGTCGGGTGGGTCGGGAAAGTGGATATGAAAAGCCCCTCGCACAGGCGAGGGGCGGAAAGCGCACGGACGCGTCGAGGCGCCGTGCGCTACGGAACTACGAGAACCGTGTTCGTGGTGAGAAAGCCTGTCGGTGCCATGAACCAAACATTCTGCTCGATGCGAGCGGTTCGTGCAAACGGGTTGGCTCGGCGCCCCGCGCTCACGTCGTGGTCGCGCCCGATTCGGCACCCGCGGCCAGCTCCGCGAGCGCCTCCAATGCCGCCGTGTCCTCGCGCCGACGAGCCCGCCGGCCGAACGGCAGGAAAGCTTCGGCGCTCAACGCCGCGATGCCCACGTTCGCGAGCTGACCCGTCGATCGATAGGCGAGATAGCGCGGCACCCAGCGGGGCCGGAACTTTGCGTTGAACGTGAGCAGCGACTCGATCTGGAAATACGGGTTGAGCCGCTTGAGCACCCACGCCTGCGCCGCCTCGGCGGGTGAGAGATCCGCGCCGTCTTCGATCAGCCCCTTGAATGCGGCAAAGTTGAGTGAGACCTCCTCGATGTCGCGCGCGCGTGCCCACTCCACGACATCGACGATCATCCGCTCGTTGACGCCGTTGGGCCCAACCTGGTCACGTCGCATTGCGTCGAGCGACAGGCCCGCGCCGTCCCGGCACGGCACGTACCGCTGGAACGCGATCGGGGTGCCGTCCTTGTCGCGCGCTACGACGACGACGTTCTCGCGATCGCGTCCAAGGAGCAACGCGTCGAGCGCCATGGAGAAGCCCCGCTCGGGTCCACCCTCACGGTGACGCTCCGCGATGCCGACGAGCGCGCGCCGCAGCGTCGCGTCCAGCTCACCCTCGAGATGGATCTCGGTCACAATCCCGAAGTTCTTCGTGCGATTCGCCGCTTGACGAACCGGCCGCATCGCCCTGCCTTCCAGCGTGAACGATTCGACGTCGATGATCGCCTCGTCGCCGAGGTACCGCGTGCGAAATCCGAGCTCCTCGTACATCGCGATGCGATCACCCCGCGCGCCGAGCACAGCCGGTCGCCATCCCCGAACATCGCACAGCGTGATGAAACGTTCGAGGGCATCGCGGGCCGCGTCCGGGTCGCCGACCGGGTCACCCGATGCCAGACCAACACCGTTGAGATATCGATAGGCAACCGCGGCTCGGCCGTCCGCGGACAGCACGTACGACTTGTCGCGCCGAAGCGCGAACGGATCGAGCGTGTCGCCGTCACGCCGCTGCACGAGCCGGCGGATCCGATCCCGCTCATGGGAGCTCGCGAACACGTGCTCCGCGACCGGCGCCAACGCGGCGACGACGAGACCGAACAGCGCGGCAGCACCCAGGATGCCGATCGATACGGGGAACCACTGGCCGAAGGCGCCGCGGATATGGAGCGGTCCCTCCAACCCGACAAGGTCGTACGCGACCTCCTTGAAAGCAAGACCGATTGTGGGCGCGGGCGTGATGCTGTTGCGACGCAGCTCGAGTCCGATGACGCCGTACGCGAAGCAGCCCGCGATCACCACGGGGACGGCCCGAGCGAGCCGATACCACCGCGCGCGGGGCATCGGTGAGGTGAACAGCGCGCGCGAGTGCAGGAGCACCGCAGCAACGGCGAGCGAGATCATGGCCTCTTCCACGTCGAGACCCTTGACGATGTGAGTCATCGCCGACGCGAGCAGCACCGCAACGGCCAGCTGGTACGCGAGACGGCGCCGTCCTGCGATCCCGCGTCCGAGCAACAACAGCGCCAGGCCCAGGAGTGCAGTCGCACCCGAAGCCAGGTGCGCGGCTGCGGGCGTGAACGCGTCGTGCACAACCTCGAGGCGCAGTGGGAGCTCGGGCGTAAGAGCGGAGAGCACGGTGACCAGCCCGGCAGCGGCAACCGTCAGCCCGAGCAGCCGCGCCTGGGTGTGCGTCGGCAGTCGAGACAGGCGAAACTTCAGCGATCTCACGACGCCACGATGCGGGATTCATCGTGAGAACATGATGAAGACGGACCGGTCATCAACCCGCGGGCGCTATCGGAAGCCGTATTCGTACTCGGGCCCCACCCGAGGATCGGTTGCTCACCTGCACGGTGCCACCGTGGGCGGCAATGATCGCGTCGACAATCGCCAGCCCGAGTCCCGCCGTGCCGCCGCCATCGGTCGTCACGAAGCGCCCGAACACGTGGTCGAGCAACTCGGGAGGAAATCCCGGCCCATCGTCGATGATGTCGATGCATGCGTCGCGCCCTACGGTTCGCACCGACACGTCAACGATCGACGCGGAGTGCCGCCACGCGTTGTCGACAAGGTTGGTTACGGCCCGCTCGAGCGTCGTGGCGTCGCCGAGCGCCCAGGCCGATCCTTGTACTGTCGGCGCAATATTATCACTCCCGCGAGCGCGCTCTATGACGTCGACCGCGCGTCGGGCAACGACGCCGAGGTCGACGCGTGTGGGTTCCTGCGTACCTGCCGCACGCGTGCGGGCGAGGACGAGGAGATTGACCGCGAGGTGATCGAGGCGGTCGACCTCCTCGAGCGCCGAATCGAGCGCGACTGCAAGGTCGGTGCCCACTTCGGCCCGCATACGCACCAGTTCCAACTCGCCACGCGCGATCGCGATCGGCGTACGCAACTCGTGGCTTGCCTCGTCGAGAAACGCGCGCTCGTGCGCGAGCGCGCCTTCGATCCGCGCCAGCATCGCGTTGAGGCGCTCGGTGAGCTCAGTGATCTCCGCGCCGGCACTGCTCCGCACACCGAGGCGACGGCCGGGCGAGCGGGCAGAGATCGAATCGGCTTCTTCGATGATCGACTGCACCGGCGAGAGTGCAGCACCAATCGCGAGCCATCCACCGAACGACAGGAGCGCCGCGAG
>DASVIY010000063.1:0-7405 GCA_036386195.1 Acidimicrobiia bacterium
GGATCCGTAGACCGCGCAGCCGCCTCCAAGGGCATCCGATCACTCAGAGGTAGGCCTTGTTCGTGAAGGCCCATTCGGGCGCGTCGGGATGGAGGCGACGGCCCGTGATCGAGAAGGGCTCCACGATGAGCCAGGCGTCCCGCTCGGCCTCGAGCCACGGATGAGGATCGAAACGCTCGCGAAAGCCGGCGGCGTCCGGATCGACGTGGTGGAGCGTCCCGCGGACGAGCACGGCCCAGCCCTGCTTCCTCACGGGGTCGATCCCGTCGATCTCGAACGCGACGCTCATCGATGCTCGCTCGATGACGTTCCCCGGTCGTGTTCGAAGGGCCACCCATGTCCGCCCACTGGTCTCCACCAGCCGGTAGTTGATGGGCAGCACGAGCGGGAAGTCGTCGACCACGACGCTGACCCGTCCAACGACGTCGTCGCGCAACAAGACGAGGCAATCCTCGAGCGAGAGCTCCTCGAGCCAGGCTTCGGCCATCAGTGCCGCCTCAGAGGTGCGCGGGGTTCGGGACGTCCCAATCGGACGCGGGGGAAAGGACACGACGGCCGGTAATCGCGACGGGAGACACGATGAGCCAGGCGTCGCGCTCGGCCGTCAGCCAGGGATGAGAATCCCAACGCTCGCGAAAGTAGGCGGTGCCGGCCTCGACGTGATGGACGGTGCCGCGGACGAGTACGGACCAGCCCTGCTTCTGGGCCGGGTCGATCCCGTCGATCTCGAACGCGACGTTCGCCGATGCTTGCTCGATGACGTTCCCCGGCCTCGTTCGCACGGCAACCCATGTCCGCCCGCTGGTCTCGACGAGCCGGTAGTTGATCGGCAGCACAACCGGGAACTCGTCGACGACCACGCCGATCCGGCCGACGGATCCGCCGCGCAGCAGGCGGAGGCACTCTTCGAGTGACAGTCTCTCGATCCGCGCTTCCGCCATCAGCTGCCTCTCCGAACCGGACACCACAAGACGTTAGCGCCGAAGCAGCGTGCGCCTTTCAGGTGCGCAGTCCGGACGGCGCGAGCAAGGGAACGGGCAAGCAGGGCAAACGGAAATTTCCGGCTGATCGCAGCGTGCCGACCTGGGCGCGCTGTGCGCGATCAGAGCGGCGAGACGCGATGATGGAAGGCGTGTCCGATGCACCGCCGCAGGCCAGGAACGCCGGAGCAGCGATACGGGCCTTCGGAGTCATGTCCGGTGGCCCGGCCGTGCTCGCTGGTCTCGCCGGCGCGAGCATCTGGCTCACAGGTCGCGCGCTGCGACGTCATCACCGCCCGTCGCCACCGGTGCTCCTTGGCTTCGCCGGCATTGTCACGTACGTGGCAGTCGCGCGCCCGTGGTCCCGCTCGTGGGGCGCGACACCCGACGAATCCGAGAAACCGCTTCCCGGCGACGAGCTGGTCCCCGATCCCGGCGTCACGATGACTCGCGCCGTGACGGTCGACGCTCCGGTCGAGGACGTGTGGCCGTGGTTGGCTCAGATCGGACAGGACCGCGGTGGCTTCTACAGCTACGAGTGGCTCGAGAACCTCGCCGGCTGTCACATGCGGAACGCGGACACCATCTATCCGGAATGGCAGCACCGCGACGTCGGAGAGACCGTGTTGTTCCACCCGGCGACGGGACCGAAGCTCGCACGCTTCGAACCGAACCGGTCGTACGCGTTCGACGGCGGCTGGTACTTCGCGCTCGAACCGCTCGACGCACACCGCACCCGCCTGCTCGCGAGAAGCCGGATACCACACGGACTCCCGAGTCTCGCCTACGCGATCTTCATCGAGCTTCCCCACTTCATCATGGAACGCAAGATGCTCCTCGGAATCAAGGCACGCGCCGAGCAGGCCGCTGAGAACGGTCGCCCGTGACCAGTCCGCGGAACCTCCACCTCGCGATCCGCGAGGCGTAGGGCGGCCATGTCGCACTACCGCATCGTGCCGGATCGATCGCACGTCATCATGAACGCGCGATCGAGCCTGCACCCGATCCATACGCGTGTCGACGGGCTCGATGGCTACGTCGAGATGGAGGTGCTCGACGGTGGGCGCGTGAACCTCAGCGCGTCGCCCAAGGCGAAGTTGTCGTTTCCCGTCGACCGGCTCACGTCGAGCAACCTGCTCAAAGACCGGGAGCTGAAGCGTCGGATCGACGCGCGCCGGTACCCGACGATCAACGGTCAGCTCGGCGAGCTCCGCGAGAGCGAGAAGGACGGCCACTACGTGGCGCGGGGCGACGTCTCCTTTCGCGGTGTCACCAAGACCTACGAGGACGAGATGGCGATTACCGCGATCGATGACCGCACACTGAAGCTCGAAGGCGAGCACACCTTCGACATCCGCGATTTCGACATGGAGCCACCGAAGATCCTCATGTTGCGCGTCGAGCCGGATGTACACGTGCGGGTGGAGATCGTCGCCGAGAAAGGGAAAGATTAGACAAGTAACTTGACTACCAAGTATCTTGACGATACGCTCAGGATGTGGACAAGAGCGGAAACTCCCGACTCGACGGCGCACCCCTCCCGGCATTGCTCGGCGCGGCGCAGCGGGCGTACGGCTCGGCCCTCAGGGCGGGTCTCGTCGAGGCGGGGTTCGATGACATGCCGCGAGCCGGGATCATGCTCGTCGGTGCGCTCGCACGGAGAGAGTCGAACAATGTGAGCGGCGTCGCCGGTGCGTTCGGGATCTCGAAGCAGGCCACGAGCCAACTCGTCGACACGATGGTCGAGCGGGGCTACTGCGAACGCACCGCCGACACAGCAGACCGCCGCCGGATGACGGTGCACCTCACCGACCGGGGACGGTCGGCGGCACGCGTCATTCGGTCGGCCATGACGCGACTGAACCGGACGCTGACCGAGCACGTGAGCGAACGCGACATTGCGGGGACGCGTGCAACGCTGCGCGCCATTGTGGAACTTGGCCGAGATCAATCGCCTACCAGCTGAACGAGAGCGAGCGACATTGATGGAACGTGGGAAGACACACATGCAGCTCCGAGCCGTGGTGGCCGTGCTGAACATCGCCCTCGCTGCCGTATTTCTCAGCTCGGGCCATCTCCTCGTGGGCCTGCTGTTCGGGGCGCTGGCCGTCGTCAACGTGACGTTCGTCGTGACCATGCGACGCCGCCGCGCGGAAATGCGCGAGCGCCTCACAACGTGGGTCGACCGCGGCGGACAGGGCGCTCCCGGGTCGGCGCCGCCTCACGGAGTACCGCCGCTCGGACCACCGCCGGGCACTTCGCAGTAGCAGCTAGAGCAGAGAGCGCCGGATCACGCCGATGATCTCGTCGGCACGCTCCTCCACCACGTCACCACTCGCGGCGTCGCGCACGTAGAACGTGTCGACGGCTTCGTGGCCGAGTGTCGCGACGTGCGCCTGAACGATCGTCAGTCCGAGGTCTGCGAGCACCTTCGTCAGCCGGTAGAGGAGCCCGAGCTCGTCGGCGGTGCGCACCTCGAGCACGGTTGCGTCTCGTGCCGCGCCCTCGTGGTGCAACACCCGCAGCTCCGCGGGCCGCGCTGCAGTTGCAGACCGCCGCGCGTACCGGGAGGCGCGCTCCGTCAACAACCGGCTTACGTCGACGGCTCCGTCCAGGGCGTCGGCCACATCGCCCTGCAAGCGGTTCCAATCCGGAGGACGGTCAACCGAGGCTTCGAAATCGATGCGCTCGACCGCCGTGCCGTCAGCGCTCGACCAGGCCTCGACGCGCACCACGTTGAGACCCTGCAGCGCGAGCGCGCCGACTACCGCGTTCATGAGCCCGACACGATCGGGCGCGACCACGTCGAGGTGGCTGGAACCCCCGTCGAGCACAACCTCGCCCGGCCGTGCCGAGGCAAGCAACGCGGTGAGCTCAGTGTCGTGATCGCGGGCAGGAAACTCCTCTCCGGCCAAGCGGGCGTCCACAGCGGCGACAAGGCGCGCCAGCAACTCGGCTCGCCACGAGGTCCACACGCTCGCACCCGTCGCGATCGAGTCGGCTTCGGTCAATGCGGCCAAGAGCTCGAGCGTCTCGCGAGTACCCACTGCTTCCGCGACCGCGTCGATCGTCGTCGGGTCGCTCAAATCGCGGCTCGTCGCGATGCTTGGCAGCAACAAGTGATACTGCACCAGCGCGACGAGTGTCACGACGTCATCGTCGGTGAACCCCATTCGTTGCGCGATCGTGCGCATGAGCTCGACGCCGGCTTCGGTGTGATCGCCGGGGAACCCCTTGCCGAGGTCGTGGAGCCACGCGCCAACCAACAACAGGTCTGGTCGCGACACTTGGCGCGTCAAGTTCGACGCCTGCACGACGGCCTCGACCAAGTGTCGATCGACGGTGTACCGGTGGAACGCATTGCGCTGAGGTCGGCTCCGTACCGCCTCCCACTCGGGAAGTATGCGGATCATCAGCCCGAGCTCGTCGAGCGCGTCGACGACGGCCACCAGGTTTTCTCCCGTGCCGAGCATTCCGACCAGCGCGCGTTGGGCTGTGGGGGGCCACGGATCTCCCGGCCCGGCGGCCCGCGTCAGCGGCGCGTGTGCACGTTCCGCGAAGCGAACGCCCAGCCGCGCGGCCTGTTCCGCGGCTCGCAGCAACAGGGAGGGATCCGCGAGATCCGCGTCGTCGGAGATGTCGACCTCGCCGTCGCGCAGCACAACGCCGGGGCTGAGCAGCTTGTCTCGGCCGCCACTCCTTCCGCGAGGACCGGCGATCCAGGATTGTGAACGCCACGCGGCGTCGTCGTAGGCGCGTGCAGCAACGCGGCCGGATCCCGCGACCGCGGCCATCAACATGTCCGCATCCGCATAGTCGAGGCGCTCGGCGATTTCGTCCTGGTATTCGAGCAGTAGCCGATCCGATGGTCGCCCGTTCACACGATGCAGCTCGACCCGGACGTCGAGCAACGTGTCGCTCACGGCCGCTATGTCGGGTCGCTCACGAACAACGGGCACCGCAACGGTCAGCGCATGCAAGACGCGCAGATCCCGCAGGCCGCCCTTCGACTGTTTGAGGTCGGGCTCCAGGAGGTACGCGAGATCGCCTTCCTTTGCGTGACGGTCACGAGTGATCGCGTGGAGGCCGCTCACGCGTTTGCGCGCGGTGGAGATCCACCGACTCCGGACCTTGCCGAGGATCTCGTCGGCGAGTTCGACATCACCCGCGATGCCCCGGCCGTCGAGGAGGCTCAACACCACCTTGAGATCGCTCCCGGCCATCGTGAGGGCTTCGGATGGCGTGCGGACGCTGTGGTCCAGGTCCATACGCGCATCCCAGATCGGATACCAGATCTGCTCGGCGACCGATGCGATGTCGCGCCGGCCGCGGTGGAGCAGCACCAAGTCGAGATCGCTCTGCGGCGCGAGCTCGCGACGTCCGAGCGCGCCGCCACCGATCAGCGCGACGTCGGCGGTGTCGTCGAGCAGTCCCGCGAGCCATTCGTCGACAAGGTCTGCGAAGGCCCGACCAAAGGCCGGGCCCCGCAGACTCTCATCGGCAACCAGCGCATCGCGCTGCTCACTAAATTGCGTCGGAACCACGCTCTCCCGTTCGGATGCGCAACAAGCTGTCGAGCGTCACGGTCCAGATCTTGCCGTCGCCGATCGTGTCGGTTTTCGCCGCCTTCGCGATCGCGTCCACAACCGTATCAACGTCGGCGTCGTCGACGATCACCTCGAGCCGGGATTTGGGTACCAGGTCGACCTGATACTCAGCTCCGCGGTACACCTCGGTGTGCCCTCGTTGGCGACCATGACCGCGGGCTTCGGTCAGCGTGATGCCACCGACGTTCAGGGCGTGGAGCGCGCCGATCACTTCATCGGCCCTGTGCGGCTTGATGATTGCCACGATCAACTTCACAGCGTTCTCCCTCCGAACGTGTCCGACCTTGACGTGAGACTTCGATGCGCGCGTCCGCCCGTCATGTTCGCTCCGTTCCGCCGGCTGACGAACCCCCGACGCTCACCGGCTCGTAATCCTCTCCGATGCCCGGAGTCTCCGACGAGAGCACGAAGTCGGGGTAGCAGTACGCCCCGAACTCGGGAACGTCGATGCCCTGGAGCTCCACATCGGCGGGAACACGGATCGGCTTCCACCGCTTCACGATCGAAAAGATGATGAAGGTGATCCCGAACGCCCAGATGAACCCGACGGCCATGTCGATCACTTGCGCGGTGAGTTGACTGCCGCTGCCATAGAACAGACCTTTCACCGTGCCGGGCACACCGTTCCAGCCGTTGCCGTAGCTTCCATCTGCAAAGAGGCCTACGGCCAGAAGGCCCCATGCGCCGCAGACGCCGTGCACGGAGATTGCACCGCACGGGTCGTCGACCTTCGCGATCCGGTCGAAGAACTCGACGCTGTAACACACGAGCACGCCCGCAATGAGGCCAATGAGCGCTGACGCCCACGGCGCCACGAACGCGCAGGGCGCCGTGATCGCCACCAGCCCGGCCAGCATGCCGTTGCACGACATCGAGATGTCGGGCTTCCCCCACTTCGACCACGTCCATGACATGGCGAACACGAAGCCGAAGCACGCGGCCAACAGCGTGTTCACGGCCACGATGCCGATTCGCAGGTCACTCGCACCGAACGTGGAGCCGGGGTTGAAGCCCATCCAGCCGAAGACGAGGATGAGCGTTCCGACCACCACATAACTGAGGTTGTGGCCCGGAAACGCGCGGGGCGTTCCGTCTTTCTTGTATTTCCCGATGCGTGGGCCGAGCAGGATCGCTAACGCGAGCGCTGTCCAACCACCCGTGGCATGGACGACACCGGATCCCGCGAAGTCGACGGCACCGTGTCCGATCCCGTGCGACACCCCGAGCTTCGAGAGCCAGCCACCACCCCACATCCACATGCCGTACACCGGATAGATGAGCGCGCCCATCAAGAGCTCCGCGATGAGGAACGTGCGGAAGTTGATGCGCTCGGCAATCGCTCCGATGATGATGTAGCCCGCGGTCTCCATGAACACCACTTGGAACAAGAAGAACGCCATCACGCCGACGTCGTACGCGCCGCCACTCTGCAAGAAGAAGCCGTGCAGACCGAGCACGCCGGCGTTGCCGTGACCGAACGCGCTACTGAGGGGTCCGGTTCCTCCGAGATTGCCGATGGCGCCGACGCCACCGAACTGGAACGCGAATCCAACTGCGTAGTACGCGATGAACGCGACCGCGAACGCAGCAATGTTCATCATCATCATGTGCCCGGCGTTCTTGGCTCTGGTTAATCCAGTCACCAGGAACGCAAAGCCCACTTGCATGAACAGCACCAAGAATCCGGTCATGAGCAGCCACACGAGATTGATCGAGACCTCGCTGTGCGTGGCCTGGCTCGTCAGCTGATTCAGACCCACCTGGGTGACGGGGATCTGATCCTTGGTGAGCTGGGTCCCGGTCGAGCCGGTGAGACTC
>DASVIY010000064.1:0-13416 GCA_036386195.1 Acidimicrobiia bacterium
GCTGGCTTCCTCAGTTCGCGTAAAGGAGCGAGGCGATGGCGACGGGAGAGTTAACCGTCGGCGAGCTCCAGGTCTTCGTGCTCGAGAGCGCGTCGGAGCTTGCTGCACTGGCAGCGAGTCATGCCGCGCAGGCGATCCGCACGGCGGTGCACGAGCGAGCCGTCGCGTATGTGATGTTCGCGTCCGGCAACTCGCAGCTCGCGTTCTTGGATGCGCTCGGATCCCGCGGCGACGTCGAATGGGACCGAGTCGTGGGCTTCCACATGGACGAGTACACGGGCATGGGCGCAGAGCATCCGGCCAGCTTTGCCAGGTACATGCGCGAGCGGATCGTCGACCGGATGCACCCGGCCGACTTCCACTTCATCGACGGTCAGGCCGCGGATCCTCGGCGAGAAGCCGCGCGGTACGCCGCGCTGCTCCACGATCACCGGCTCGACGTGTGCTGCCTCGGTATCGGCGAGAACGGGCACCTCGCGTTCAACGACCCGCCCGTCGCCGACTTCGACGATCCGTTCGACGTGAAGGTGGTGGAGCTCGACGATGCATGCCGCCGCCAGCAGGTGGGCGAGGGCCATTTCGCGGCGGTCACCGACGTGCCGGCGCATGCGATCACGGTGACCATCCCGGCGCTGCTTCGCGCCCGGCGGGTGCTCGCGATCGTGCCGGAGGCGCGCAAAGCCGACGCGGTGCGCCGCGCACTCGAAGAGCCGATCGGTCCCGCATGCCCGGCCTCGATGTTGCGCCGCACGGCGCACGCCGCGTTGTTTCTCGATCACGACTCGTCGAACGCGCTGCTCCGGAAGCGATGAGCGCGCCCCGGCGTGCGCTCGAGGCCGACGTCGCCGAGGTGGTGTTCCTTCCCGGTTGGCGAGAGCTCGGCCGTCGACTCCCGCGGCTGCTCATCGGGATCCTCTGCCTCGGCGTCGGCATCGGGCTCATGTACCGCGCGCGCCTCGGCCTCAGCCCCTGGGACGTGTTGCACGAAGGCCTCTCGGAGCTCACCGGACTCGACTTCGGCAGCGTCGTGATCGCGGTCGGTGCATTGATCCTGCTGGCGTGGATCCCGCTGCGTCAGCGATTCGGGCTCGGCACCGTCATCAACACGATCTGTGTCGGCATCGTCATCAACATCACCATCGCCGCGGTCGATCAGCCCGACGTGCTCGCCGGGCGCATCGCGTTCTTGGTCGCCGGCGTCGTCATTGTCGGCTTCGGCACCGGCCTCTACATCTCCGCCGGCCTCGGCCCGGGACCTCGCGACGGGCTCATGACCGCGATCGCAGCACGCGGATTTCCCATCTGGCTCGTCCGCACCGTGCTCGAGCTGAGTGCCCTTGCTGCCGGTTGGGCACTGGGTGGCGACGTCGGCGCCGGCACGTTGCTGTTCGCGTTCGCCATCGGTCCGCTCGCCCACGTCTTTCTCTCGCTGCTCCGATTGCCCCCCGCACAACCGGCCGATCTCGGTCCGGGAGTCACGGCCGAGTGACGGTGCGCGTCGGCATCATCGGCACCGGCTTCGGCGCGCGCGTCGTCGCGCCGGCGTTCGAAGCCACCGAGGGCTGCATGGTCGTCGACGTCGTCTCACCGCGCGACGAGCGCGCGACCGCCGAGCTCTGCCGGCGGGACGGTATCGACTTGATCTCGGTGCACTCGCCGCCGTTCCTCCATGGCGCGCACGTGCGCGCGGCGATCGAAACGGGTCGCGCGGTGCTCTGCGACAAGCCGTTCGGCCTTCACGCGGAGGAGTCCGCCGGTCTGCTCGCCGCGGCCGAAGCGGCCGGCACCGTGCATCTCGTCAACTTCGAGTTTCGCTGCGACCCGATGCGCCGGCGCCTCCGTGATCTTGTACGCGATGGCGTCCTCGGCGACATCGAGCACGTCAGCTGGACGTACCGCAGCGCCGGCACCCGTGTGCCGCTGCGTCGCTACGGCTGGCTCTCCGAACGACGGCTCGGCGGGGGATGGGTCGGTGCGTGGGGCTCGCACGCCGTCGACACGCTGCGGTGGATGGCCAGTGAGGTCACCGCACTCGCGTGGGCACAGTGCCGCACGACGATCCGCGAGCGCCCCGATGCGACGGGCCGCATGCATGCGGTCGATGCCGAGGATGGCTTCACCGCCCAGCTCGAGCTGGCCGGTGGCATCACCGTGTTGCTCGACGGCGGCTTCGCCTACGCGGCGTCGACGCCCGAGCGTCTGGTGGTTGCAGGCTCACTCGCTGTCGCGGAGTTGATCGGCGGTGCGCGCATCACGGTGCGCTTCGCCGACGGCACGCACGAGGAGATCGTTCCTGACCCGCCAGAGAACGGCAACCGCCACGTCGCACCGATGCGCGCGTGGTGCGCCATCGTGCATGACATCGTCGAAACAGGGATCCTGCCACCCGAGGCACCCACGTTCACCGATGGCCTCGCCTGTGATCGTGTGCTCGACCAGATCCGTCGCTACCGCTGAGCCTCAGGCCCCGCCGCCTCGCGGAAGAGGCGATCCCAGCCGGTCGTACCCAAGCCGATCGCTTCGAGCCGGCGCAACGCGTCGGCCCGCGCCGTAGCGGCGTCGGATCGGCCGAGCGCCTGCCACGCCCATGCTCGAGCCAGGCGCATCACCGCTCGATCGAGCCGTGACTCCGTCGTGTCGACGAGATCGATGCCGCCGTCGATCGCAGCGTCCGCCGCCTCCACCTGACCCGCGCGAGCCGCCGCGAGTCCGGCCGCCATCGCGAGCTGCAACCGGTCGAGGTAGGTGACCGGCGCGGCGCGTCCAACCGTTGCCTGCGCGTCGTCGGTTCGACCGACGGCGGAGTATGCCAGCGCGAGCGCGGCCCGGGTCGCGGCACCGGTGCCTGCACCATTCGCGCTGGGCGCCGCGAGGGTGGATTCGAGCTCCTCGACGGCCTCTTCGGCTCGACCGGCTTGCGCAAGGGCGAGTGCGTGCACGGTGTGCCGTTCGATGGCGATCCCTTCGAAACCCGCCTCCGGGTGCATCGCCTCGTCGGTGAGTGCAAGCGCGTCAGGCATTCCCGCGTGGGCCGCGAGTGCCGCCCGCAGGAACTGTGCAAGCATCCTGAAGTTGGTGTCGTCGACGCGCGCCGCCACACGCGCTGCGTCGTCGATGGCAACACGGGCCTCGTCGAAGCGGCCCAGCGCGCCGAGCGCGCGCACGGTGGGAGCGATCGCCTGGAGCTCGCCCCACCCGTCACCGAGCTCGACGAACAGCTCACGGGCAGTTGCGCAGCGTCGTAACGCTTCCGCCGACTGGCCGCTCCACAGGGCGACATTTCCGAGGAGGATCTCCAGAATGCCGGTCACCCAGCGGTTGCCGAGGTCTTCGGCCTCCTCGAGTCCCAGCTCGCCGATCGTGCGGGCTTCGTCGAGCTGACCTTGTTGGAAACGTACCCATCCGAGCATCCCGAGTGCCCACGTCACGCCGCCCCAGTCGCCGATCTCGGCGAACATGTCGATCGCTTCGTTCACGCGCCCGTCGGCCTCGGTGGGATCGCCGCGCATGAACGAGATCCACGCGAGGTTCTGGAGCGCCCATGCCTCGCCGCGTCGCTCGGATGCCGATCGGAACAGCTCCCGGGCCTCGGAGATCGCGACCTCCGCCGGCTCGAGCGCACCGCGGAACATTTGTGTGACGCCGAGGATGCGGAGCGCGCCGGCCAGTCCACGGGCGTCGTCGAGCTCGCGCCAGCGCTGGACCGAACGCTCCAGCGTCGCGGCCGACGCGGCCAACTCGTTTTCCTTTTGCTCCACGTCACCGAGGACGGTCAGGGCCGCGGCCTCAATGTGCTGATCGCCCTGTGCTTCGGCGTGGGGCATGACCACCGCGAGATCCGCTCGAGCCTCGGCGCAGTGGCGCAGCTCCGCGTGCGCGCGCGCCCGGAGCAACCGGAGCTCGTCGCTGCCGCCGCCGTCGCGGACTTTGAGCGCGAGATCGAGCAAGCGGATGACGACCGGCCAGGTCTCGCGGTGCTCGGCCTGGCGCGCCGCACGCGTGAGGAACGCGAGCGCCGCCTTGTGCAGGTCGGGCCCGAGGCCTTCGACCTCTCCGAGCTCGTGCACCAGGGCCTCGGCCGCGCCGTAATGGTGTGCGAGCTGATCGAGGAACTCGTCGATCCGACCGGTCTCTTGTGCGTGCCACGCGAGGTGCCCGACCGCCCGCGCGTGACGCCGCGCGCGCTCCGCCTTGGTGAGCGTTTCGTAGGCGACGTCGCGAATCAGCTCGTTCTTGAAACCGAACTCGCCCCGGTCGACGCTCAGCAGCTCTTTGCCGACCAGCAGGTCGAGCTGGCTGTCGGGCCGGCCGGCGCCTCGACGCTCGGCGAGCGCGGCGACGGTCTCGAGAGAGCCGGTCGTGCCGATCACGGCGCAGTCTTCGAGCGTCTCGCGTGCGGCCGGATCGAGTGCATCGAGCCGAGCCGCCACGAGACCGCGCAACGTGCCCGGGAGCGCGCGCTCCCGATCTTCGATTGCGGCGGCGTCGAGCTCGAGACCGGTCTCCACCATGACCGCCGCGAGCTCCTCGATGAAGAACGGGTTGCCACCGCTGCGTTCGAGGAGCAGCTCGACCTGGCCGTCGGTGCCGCCGTCTCCCAGCATCGCACGCGCAAGCAAGCGCGAAGCATCGGCAGCGAGCGGGTCGAGCGTAACGAAGATGGCGTTGTGGCGTCCCGCCGACGGCGTCCAGCGATCTTCGAGGTCGGGGCGACTGGTGGCGAGCAAGACGAACGGTCGAGAGCGCAGGCGCTCGAGCAGCCGGTCAACGACGTCGAGCACGAGCTCGTCGGCCCAGTGGAGATCGGAGATGGTGAGCATCAGCGGTCGTCGCGCGGCAAGTGCCTCGAACAGCACCGCGGCGGACCGGACCGCTTCGTCGCGTGCGCGAATGGGATCGACGGCCGCGTCAGAGGGGGTCTGGCCGAGTAGGTACAGCAGACCGTCGAGGAGGCGGTCGACCTCGGGATCGTCGGTCTCGAGGTCCATGATCTCGCGGACGCGCACGCCGGCCCTGATGCGCGTGGACTCGGCGGAGTCACGCGCGTCGATGCCCAACAGATCGCGCAGTGCTTCAGCGATCGGCCACCACACGTTGGCTTCCCCGTAGGGCGCGCATCGGCCGCCGATGACGAGCGCGCCGTGCTCGTCGGTCGCGACGGTGCCGATCTCGTTGCCGATCCGGCTCTTGCCGACGCCCGCCTCACCGACCATCAGCACGAGATGCGCGCGATCGCGTGTGAACGCCGTGGCGAGCACGCTGCGCAACATCCCGAGCTCCGCCTCGCGTCCGACCAACGGGGTTTGCGCCCGGAGCGGGCGACCGCCCGGCGCGATCAGCGGTGTGATCGCACGCCATGCCGGCACCGGTTCCTCGCGGCCTTTGACCCTGAGCAGGCCGAGCGACTCGTAGCGGATTGATTCGGCGGTCGCCGCTTGTGTCGCGGGCCCGACGATCACGGCACCCGGTGCTGCAGCAGTCTGCAGGCGCGCTGCCGTGTTGACGACGTCACCCATGGCGGTGTAATCGCCGCCGGCTCGAAGTGCACCGACGAGCACCTCGCCCGTGTTGACCCCGATGCGCAGCTCGGCCGTGACGTCGAGCTCATCGCGCATCAAGCCGAGCGTCTCCTGCATCTTCAGCGCGGCTCGCACCGCCCGCTCGGCGTCGTCCTCGTGCGCGACCGGGGCACCAAACAAGGCGATGATCGCGTCGCCCACGATCTTGTCGACCTGGCCGCCGAACGCCGCGATGTCGGAGACCAGCCGTTCGAAGCATCGGTCGACGAGGTTCTTCACGTGTTCGGGGTCCGCGGACTCTGAGAAGGTGGTGAAGCCCACGAGGTCGGCGAACACCACCGTGGCAACCCGCCGCTCGTCGGGTCGTTGCACCAGACTGTGGCCGCAAGCCGGGCAGAATCGGGCGTTGTCGGGCGCGCGGGCACCGCACGAAGGACAGGTCATGGCGCCAGGATAGAGGGGTCGGGGCGATCTTCCCCTGGTCGGACTGCTCGGGTCCGGCGCTCGGGTCCGGTGGCAGGAAGGCCATTGAGTCGGGTACGGGACACGCCGATGACAACCACATGATCGACGGCCATAATCCCGGCTTCGAGCCGAGCGAGCCGCGCGCTGCAGCGGGCGACGTTCGGCGCGGTGGCGTCGGGGCGGCCTTGCGTCGGACCGAGCACGAGCGTGAACAGCTCGCGGCGTCGGTCGAGCAGATCGAGGCCCGGCTCGACCTTCAAGCTCGTCACGATCCGCTCACGGGCCTTCCCAACCGCGCCGTCTTCGTCGAGTTGCTCGCCGGCACGCTCGGACACGCCGCGCCCTTATCGGTCGCGGTCATGTTCCTCGATCTCGACAACTTCAAGGTCGTGAACGACAGCCTCGGTCATGATGCCGGCGACAAGCTGTTGGTCGCGGTGGCGCGGCGCCTGGAGCACGCGCTGCGTGACGGCGATGTCGTCGCGCGCTTCGGTGATGACGAGTTCACGATGCTCTGCCGAGGACTGACAGAACCGAGCGAGGCGGCTGACTTGGCCGAACGGCTGCTGGCCACGCTGGCCACTCCTTTCGGTGTCGAGGGCGAGCAGGCCTTCCTGTCGGCGAGCATCGGGCTCGCGATACCGAACAGCACTGATGAGCCGGCCGAGCTCGTGATGCGCGACGCCGACCTCGCCCTCTACTGGGCGAAGCAGCGCGGCAAGAATCGCGTCGAATGCACGAGTGACGTGATGCGCGCCCGCGCCGAGGAACGGCTCGCGCTGGAACGAGAGCTGCGTCGCGCACTCCGCGAGGAACAGTTCGCGGTGTACTACCAGCCGATGGTGCGGCTCGACGGAAGGCGCGCCGTCGCGTTCGAGGCGCTCGTTCGTTGGAACCACCCTGACCGCGGCCTGCTTCCGCCGAGCGAGTTCATCGCCGTTGCCGAGGCCAATGGTCTCGTCGTAAAGCTCGGCGCGTGGGTCATCACCCAGGTGTGCCGTCAGATCGCGATCTGGAAGGCGCTCTCGGTTGTCGACGGGGATCCGGTCGTGTCGATCAACCTCTCTGCCCGTCAGCTCCTGCACACCGGGCTTGTCGACGAGGTGGCTGCGTCGATCGACGAGGCGGGAATCGCGCCGGGCGATCTGTGTCTCGAGATCACCGAGAGCGTGTTGCTCGAAGACACCGTGTCGGTGATCGAGCGGCTCGAAGGCCTTCGCGAGCTCGGGATCGAGCTCACGGTTGACGACTTCGGTACCGGGTACTCCTCGCTCGGCTACCTGAAGCGGCTTCCGGTGAGCTCGGTGAAAGTGGATCGCTCGTTTGTCAACGGCCTGGGCCGCGACGCCGACGACTCTGCAATCGTGGCGGCAGTGGTGAGCATGGCGCACGCACTCGGCCTGCAGGTCGTCGCCGAAGGCGTCGAGACTGCAGAACAGATCGTCGAGCTCAAAGCGCTGGGCTGCGACCTCGCGCAGGGCAACTACTTTGCCAAGCCCCAGCTCGCAGATGTCGTCACGCCGCTGTTGCGCCACCCGCTCCAGTGGCGTCGCGTTCCCGCTGCATAGGCGTCGAACGCCTCAGACGGTCGCTTTCCGTTCGAACCGTTCCGACACCCGTGTGACGTGTCGCGCGCCCCGCTGCTGGCGGCGTGCGTCAGCGACGAGGCCCCGTACCAAAGTTGAGACCCGTTCACGATCGTCGGTGCGCGCGTACGCGCCCCGGTACCGCTGCTCGTATGCGGCAACGAGATCGGGCCGATAGTCGCTGAGCCAGCCCATGAAGTGGTCGCGCACGCCGGTGCGGAGGTGCAACAGGATGGGGGAGATGGTCGGGGCACCGGCGTCGACCGCCGCGTCGACAACCGCCGCGAGCTGCTCGCGGCGATCGGAGAGCCCGGGCAGGATCGGCGCGACCAGCACGCCGCAGCGGATCCCTGCCTCGTTGAGCCGGGCGACGGCCTCCATGCGCTTGCGCGGATGCGGCGTGCCCGGCTCCGAAGCGCGCCAGACCTCGTCGTCGAACGTCGCGATCGAAAAGCACAGCTCGACGGCGGTGTGCCGTGCAGCCTCCTGGAGCACGTCGAGGTCGCGCAGCACGAGTGTGTTCTTGGTCAGGATCGAGAACGGGTTGTGCGCCGCGCCGAGGGCCTCGACGATCCCTCGCGTGAGGTGATACTTGCCCTCCGCGCGCTGGTAGGGGTCGGTGTTGGTGCCCATCGCGATGTGCTCGCCCGGCCAGCGGCTCGGCGCGAGCTCGGCGCGCAGCCGCTCCACGGCATTGATCTTGACCACGATCACACGGTCGAAGTCGGCTCCGCTGTCGAGGCCGAGGTACTCATGGGTCGGCCGGGCGAAGCAGTACGCGCACGCATGGCTGCACCCTCGATACGCGTTGATGGTGTGGCGGAAGGGGACGGGCGACCGCGGGCTCACGGTGTTGATGACGCGGCGCGCCCGAACGTGGAGGAACTCGAGCCCCCGGAACTCGCCCCGGCCGATCTCCCGCTCCGCCGGCTCGTTGAACAAGGCCGGCTGCTCGACGGTGCCCGGGTGGACGTGTCGTGCGTCGACGACCTGCCATCGGAGACGCTCACCGGCGGTCATGGCGGTCCAGCGTAGCGAACGTACGTTCGTGCGCAAGATATTTGCGCAAGATATTGCAGACGCGGGCTTGGGGCGTGGCGGCCTCCGGGTCGACAATGGGGCCATGGCGACGCTTTCCGACGACGAGGTGCGAACGGCGCTCGTCGGGCTCACCGACTGGCAGCGCACCGGCGACGAGATCATCAAGACGTTTGCGCTCCCGTCGTTCCCCGACGCGATCGCGTTCGTCACGAGAATCGGGTTCCTCGCCGAGCGCGCGGATCACCATCCCGATCTCGACATCCGGTGGCGCAACGTGCGGGTTGCGCTCTCGACCCACAGCGAGCACGGCATCACACAGAAGGACGTCGCGTTGGCGGGCGAGATCGAAGCGCTCGTGGGGAACGGTTGACGCGGTGGTCGTCGCGCTCGTTGCCTTCGCCATCGCCGCCCTCATCGGGGCGCTGGTGCTCGCCGTTGCGGTGGAGCCCGGTCCCTCGCCCGGTGATGCCGCGCTCGGCTACGAGCTCGCCTGGGACCGTCTCGACTTCGACGCGCTGTGGACGCTTTCCGGGCGCGAGCTGCGCGACGGCCGCACGAAGCCGGAGTTCGTCGCCGCGAAGCGCGAGGCGTTCCAGCTGCAACCCGAGCTCGTGCGGCTCGCGCTTCATGTCGCCCTGGAAGACGTCGTCGCCGCGTCACGGGTGGCGGCCGCGCGTACGCGCGTCGAGCTCCGCGACGGTACGGTTGTGCACAACGATCTTCGCCTCGCGAAGCGCCAAGGACGTTGGGAAGTTGTCGCATACCAGCTCCAGCCCGACGCGAGTGCACCCCGTCCCCTGCCGTGACGTGGAGTTGACCGCGCCCGACTATGTGGTGTTGATCGTCGACGACGTGTCGCGCTCGATCGAGTTCTATCGCGACGTGCTCGGCCTGAAGCTCGGCCACCGATCAGGCCCGTACGCGCAGTTCGACACTGGCACCACCCGGCTCGCGCTCTACGACCGTGTCGCGATGGCGGACACGCTCGAGCGCGGTCTGACTGCTCCCGATCCCGACGCGCCCGGCTTCGAGCTGGGTTTCAAGGTCGCGTCGTGTGACGACGCGTTCGCCACGCTGGTGGGCCGTGGTGCCGAGGCTGTTGTCGCTCCGACCACTCGTGAGTGGGGACAGCGCACGGCGTACCTGCGCGACCCCGACGGCCACCTCGTCGAGCTGGCGGAGGACCAACGCGTCGACTGACGCGCGACTTCACTCCGCAAACGTCCAGCCATGCCAGCTCGTCGGGGTGATGACGATCGCCGGGCCGGAGGGTGGCGCCTCGCCGTACTGCGGGTACTTCGCAGTCAAAGCGGTGATGGACTCGTCGTAGGCGATGCCGGCGCGCACGACACGCGCGCTGCCGTCGACTCGCACCCACCACAGCTGCGACCAGTCGTCGTCGTAGTGATCGACGAGCAGGCTCACCGCCGGGTTCGCCTGAAGGTTCGCGAGCCGGCGCAACTCGGTCGTGCGCTTCGGTTTGGCGTCGACCGCGCTCACGATCGTGTCGTCAGGGCCGGCGATCGTGAAGCACACCGGCACGAGATGCGGATGCCCCTCGGACGTCACGGTCGCGAGCCGGCCAACCCGGGCCGCTGCCAGGCGGTTCCGCATCTCGTCGCGGTCCACCCGCGCACGCTACCGTCGGGCTGTGGCGGATGTTGCGGGGGTGCTCCTGACGGGCGGGACGAGCCGGCGGATGGGCTTCGACAAGGCCGAGCTGCAGATCGATGGGGAGCGGCTCGTCGACCGGGCCGGCCGAGCGCTCGACGCGACCTGCTCCACGGTGATCGAGGTCGGCCCGGGGTACCACACGTCGCCCTCGACGCTCGAGGACCCACCCGGTGCCGGCCCGCTCGCGGCGCTCGGCGCCGGCGCGCAGGCACTTCGCGCGGGCGGCCATACCGGTCCGGTCATGCTGCTCGCGGTCGATCTGCCATTCGTCAGCGAGCCGCTGTTGCGGCTCATCGCCGAGCAGCCCGACGAGACCACCGTCCTACCGATGGCCAACGGCATGCCGCAGCTCTGCTGCGCCCGCTACAGCCCGGCCGCACTCGATGTGATCCCCGCTCTGCTCAGCACGGGTCAAACTTCGTTGCGCGCCCTGCTTGCCGCGACGCGGGCGACGCTGGTCTACGAGTCGGAATGGCGCGCGGTCGCCCCGGCTCACGCGTTCCACGATCTCGACTCGCCCGAAGACCTCACGCAGTACGGGATCGAGCCGCCCCAGGAGCGTCGCAAGTAGCCTCGCTCCGTGCGCACCGCTTCCATCCGCCGGCCGGTCACGAAGACCCGGGTCCGCGCGGTGCGAGCGGGTCGAGTGCTCGACCGCCCCGACGACGTCGTCACCGAGCAACCGATGGAGATCCGGGTTCACGGGCCGGGCCAGACCCCGGAGGCGCTCGCGGTCACGATGCGTACGCCGGGCAACGACTTCGAGCTCGCGGTCGGCTTCTGTCGAACCGAGGGAATCCTGCAGTCGGCCGACGATCTTGCGTCGGTGGCGTACTGCCTCGAGGAAGGCGACGCGGGCGACGACGTGCACCAGGAGTACAACGTCGTCACCGTGCGCCTGCGCGCTCGCGTCGATCTCGACGGGCGCCGGCGAACGTTCGTCGCCAATTCGAGCTGCGGCCTCTGCGGCAAGGCGAGCATCGACCAGCTGGAGGTCGCGTGCGCGCCGATCCCTGCGGGCCCGCCAGTCGTCCGGTCGGTGCTCGTGAGCCTTCCCGAGCGGTTGCGCGACGCGCAGGCGGTTTTCGACGCGACCGGCGGGCTGCATGCCTCGGCGCGCTTCAGCTTCGACGGCGATCTGCTGGCGTTACGCGAGGATGTCGGCCGTCACAATGCACTCGACAAGATCGTCGGCCATGCGCTGCTCCAACGCGAGTTGCCGTTGCGCGACGACCTGCTCACCGTGTCCGGACGGGTCAGCTTCGAGATCGTGCAGAAGGCGGCGGTCGCGGGGGTCCCGATCGTGTGTGCGGTGTCGGCACCGTCGAGCCTCGCGGTCGAGGCGGCCGACCGGCTCGGGCAGACGTTGATCGGCTTCCTTCGCGACGACCGGTTCAACGTGTACTCGCATCCCGAGCGCGTCGACGTCGAGCGCTGATGGCGTGGCGCGGCTCGGCGAAGCGACGGACCCGGCGTGGGTTTCGTCGCAGTCTCTGGGTGGGCTTCAAGCCGTACGGGGTCGGCGAGACGAAGCCGAACCATTACGGCGAGATCGCGAAGACGATCTGGGAGAACCGGCACAACCTGCGCTACGCGTGGCGGATCCTGCACAAGGGCGTGTGTGACGGGTGTGCCCTCGGCGTCGCCGGCTTCCACGACTGGACGATCTCCGGCGTGCACCTCTGCACCACCCGGCTCAATCTCCTGCGCGTCAACACGATGACCGCCCTCGACCCCGATGTGCTCGGCGACGTCGATGCGCTGCGCTCGATGACCGGCAAGGAGCTCCGTGACCTCGGGCGCCTTCCGTACCCGATGGTGCGACGACGCGGCGAACAGGGCTTTCGGCGAGTCACGTGGGACGAAGCGCTCGACCTGATCGCGGCGCGGATCAAGGCCGCGCGCCCCGAGCACCTGGCCGTCTACCTCACGGCTCGCGGCCTCACGAACGAGACGTACTACGTCGCGCAGAAAGTCACGCGGTTCTTCGGCAGCAACAACATCGACAATGCGGCGCGCGTGTGCCACGCGCCGTCCACCACCACGCTGAAGCAGGCGATCGGCGTGGGTGCCACGACCGTGAGCTACACCGACGTGATCGACACCGACCTCGTCGTGCTGTTCGGCGCCAACGTCGCCAACGCGCAGCCCGTCTTCATGAAGTACCTCTTCATGGCCCGGAAGCGGGGAGCGAAAGTCGCGGTCGTCAACCCGCTGAAGGAGCCGGGGCTGGAGCGGTACTGGGTGCCGAGCAATGCCGAGAGCGCGCTGTTCGGCACGAAGATGGCCGACGAGTTCTTCGCCGTCGACACCGGCGGCGATGTGGCCTTCATCAACGGCGTGCTCAAAGTGCTCCTGGCCGAGGGCGGCTTCGACCGTTCGTTCGTGCGTACCCGAACAGTCGGCTACGACGAGCTGATGGACGAGCTCGAGTGCGAGTCGTTCGTCGATCTCGAACGACAATCCGGCACCTCCCATGACGACATGGTGCGGTTCGCGCGCATGTACACCGCGGCTGATCGCGCCGTCATCGTGTGGTCGATGGGAATCACGCAGCACGCTCACGGCTCCGACAACGTCGCTGCGATCCTCAATCTCGCGCTTGCTCGTGGCAACGTCGGTCGCCAAGGCGCCGGGCTCATGCCGATCCGTGGTCATTCGGGAGTGCAGGGCGGCGCGGAGATGGGTGCATACGCCACGGCGCTTCCGGGTGGTGTCGCCGTGACCCAAGACTCGGCCGCGGCACTCGCCGCGCAGTACGACTTCCCGGTGCCGAGTCGCCCCGGCCTCACCGCGGAGCAGATGCTCGAGGCCGCACACCGTGGCGAGATCGACGTGCTCTACAGCAGCGGTGGCAACTTCCTGGAGGTGTTGCCCGATCCCGACGAAACGCGTCACGCGCTCGAGCGGGTGCCGCTTCGGGTCCATCAGGACATCGTCGTGTCGACCCAAATGCTGGTGGATCCGAGCGAAGCCGTGGTCCTGCTTCCCGCTGCGACGCGTTACGAGCAGCGCGACGGGGGTACCGAAACCACCACCGAGCGGCGCATCGTGTTCAGCCCGGAGGTGCGCGGCCCGCGCATCGGTGAGGCGCGCAGTGAGTGGGAGATCTTCGTGGATCTCGCCGGTCG
>DASVIY010000065.1:0-4863 GCA_036386195.1 Acidimicrobiia bacterium
TCTTCGCCGAAGGACAGGCAGCGGTGGTCGCCGACCGAATCCGTGCTGTCATCGGAGGAACCGCGGAGTCCGCGCAGTACGACGGCCGCGGGCTGTGCTATCTGGAGTTCGGCCACGACCAGGTCGCCCGCGTCGACGTCACGTTCCAGAGTGGAGCACGACCCACCGGGAACTTCGAAGGGCCCTCGCCGGCTCTCGCCGCGGACAAAGTCGAGTTTGGAGCCAGTCGGATCCAGCGCTGGTTCGGTCGCACCTAGTCCGTTACCGCACGACCGAAACGCACGGTGATTTCATGGTGAAGGCGGCGTGAGCACGGCGGCATCCAGTGCATCGATGGTGAGGTCGCGACCGAGTGCGATCATCTCGGACGCGCGGTGAAAGTCGAGCGTTCGACACGCGTCCTTGGGGATGGTGACGAGCAGATCCGGTGGGTCGCCGGCCAGGCGATAGCGGGTCAGCACGCTCTGCATCGCCTCGAGCGACTGGTTCATCACGTCGAACCTGCTGAGACCGGCGGGCAACGTGTCGAGTGGCTCGCCGGCCGAGTCCGTTTCGTCGTCGGCGCCCGGCTTCGACGCGCCCCCGAAGCGGCTCAGCAACGAGCGGACGAGCTCCCGGTCGAGCAGGTTTGATGTGCCGCGACGGAAGCGATCGACCCATTCGTCGACCGGACGGTCCTCGGCTGTCTCGCGCGCAGGTGATCCCTCTTGCGGTCCACCTCGCTCACCGCCGAGATCGATCGCAATCGTCACGTCAGCACGAGCGGATGCGGTCGGTGCGACCGGAACGGGCTCCATCAGGCCCCCGTCGACGAGCACGCGACCGTTCAACATCACCGGCGGGAACATGCCCGGCGTCGCGATCGATGCGCGCACTGCGGCATCGACCGGGCCCCGCTGGAACCAGACCGCCTTGCGGGCCAAGAGATCCGTCGCCACTGCGGTGAAGGGGACGGGGAGGTCCTCGATCAGGGCGCCTTCGAGCAGCTCGCGCATTCGGGCGAAGATCTTCTCGGCTCGGATCATGCCCGGCGCAGTAAGGGAGACGTCCAACAGGCGCAGCACGTCGAACTGCGTCAGGTTGCTGACCCACTCGGTGTATTCATCGAGCTTCCCCGCGGCATAGAGCCCGCCGACCAGAGCACCCATCGACGATCCCGCGACGGCGACAATCTCGACGCCGCGTTCCTCGAGCACCTGGATGACGCCAATATGCGCGTAACCCCGCGCGCCTCCGCTCCCCAGCGCAAGCGCGGCGCGTACCGGCTGGTCCATGAGGACAAGCGTAGAGTTGGCGATCACGCAGCGAAACCCGCCCGGCGTTCGGTCACAGCCGGGGTTTGCCCCGTTGAAGTGGCAAGACGGCGATTGGTGTCGGCGCGTCAACGCAACGGTGCCGGTTCGAGCGTCCGAACGCGGGGTGGCTACGCTCGCATGCTCCGTCGAGACACGCCAGGGAGCACGCACTCGTGATCGCGTTCAAGGAGATGGCGCGGGCGAAGGTGCGCTTCGGGCTGTTGATCGGCGCCATCGCCCTGCTGGTGTTCCTCATCCTGTTCCAGCAGGCGCTTCGCGACGGGCTGATCACCTCGTTCGTCGGCGCGATCGAGCGCCAGACGGCGCCGGTGCTCGTGTACAGCACCGACGGCCGGCGCAATCTCCAGAGCAGCTCGATTACCCCCGCGCTCGAGGCGCAGGTGCGGGCGGTCGACGGTGTCGCACGCGCCGGAAAGATCGGCCAGAGCACCTTCAGCGTGCGGGCCGGCGCCTCGATCACGGGCGCGGCCGTCATCGGTTACGAGCACCGTGAGCTCGGCGCGCCGCAGCAGCTCGTAGCGGGGAGGTACCCCCGGGCCGAGGGCGAGGGCGTCGCGAACGAGACCGACGCGGGGAAGGGCTTCGGCCTGGGCGACGTCGTGCGGGTGGAGCCCCGTGGCTACGCGATCCGCATCGTCGGCCAGTCCCGCGACACCAACCTCCAGGCGATCCCCACGGTGTTCACGCGCTACGGCACATGGGAGCAGGCGGTGCGCGCGGCGAACCCCGACGCGCGCACGCCCCTGCCCAACGCGATGGGACTCGCGCCCGCTGCGGGTGTGAGCGCCCACCAGCTCGTGACCCGGGTCGACGCGGTGAGCAACGACCTCGAGGCCCTCACGCGCCGTGACGCGGCCCGCAAAGCGCCGGGGGTCGCGCAGGTGAGTCGCTCGTTCCTCGTGATCTTTCTGCTCTACGGTCTTGTCGTCCCGCTCGTCATCGGGCTGTTCTTCCTCATCGTCACGCTGCAGAAGGCGCGTACGCTCACGCTGCTGCGGGCGATCGGCGCGCGCTCGAAGACGCTCGTCTGGGCGCTCCTCCAGCAGGTGCTCGTGGTGGTGGGGCTGGGTGTCGCCATCGGCACGCTCCTCTACCTGCCGTTGTCGTTCCAACGGGTCGGTTCGATCCCCCTGCATTTCGACGTCACTGCGGTGGTCGGCTGGGGCTTGGGCATCCTGGTGCTCGGCGTCGCCAGCTCGTGGTTCTCGGCCCGCCGGGTGTTGCGCATCGATCCGATGGAGGCGCTCTCGGGCGGGGGGTTGGGCTCGTGAGGATCGCGCTGCGCGAGATGCGCCGGAGGCCGGCTCGGTTCGCGACCGCGGCCGCCGTGCTCACGCTCATCGCGATGCTGCTCATGCTGCTCGGCGGACTGCTCGACGGGTTGATCCAGCGCTCGACGGGGGCGATCCGCGCGCAGCGCGCCGACCTCATCGTGTTCTCCGCGACGGCCGAGAAGTCGTTCCTGCGAAGCCGGATCACGCCCGAGGTGCGCGCGCAGGTGGAGGCAGTTCCCGGCGTGACCGGCGTCGGCGGGATCGGCGTCACCCAACTCGGCGCGCGGGTCCCCGGGAACGGGCCGCGTGATCTCGTCGACATCGCGCTCTTCGGCTACCAGCGGGCGCCGCGGGGCGTGCTGTCGCCGCCCGCGGCCGGCACGGCCTACGCCGACAGCATCCTCCGCGACGAGGGCGTGCAGCGCGGCGACACGTTGCAGCTCGGGCCGGCCCGCACGCCGGTCCGCGTGGTTGGCTTCGTCGACAACGTGAGTTATTCCGGCGCCGGGTCGCTTTGGGCGGCGGCCGACACGTGGCGCGACGTGCAGAACGCCAACCGGCCGGCGTCGTCGGTGGGTTCCGGCGTGTTCCAAACGCTCGTCGTGCGCACCGGCCGCGACGCGTCGTCGGTCGCGGCGGCGATCGACCGGGCCACTGGCGGCGCGACGGAGACCGTCTCCGCCACCGACGCCGCGGACTCGATCGCCGGGGTGCGCCAGCAGCGGTCGGTGTTCAACCAGATCATCGGCGTGACACTCGCGATCGCGATCGTGGTGGTGGCGCTGTTCTTCGCGCTGCTCACGGTCGAGCGCATTGGCCTCTACGGCATGTTGAAGGCGATCGGCGCGCGCTCGCGCACGCTGTTCGGCGGCGTCGTGTTGCAGGCCGTGGTGGTTGCGCTGGTGGCGTCGGCGATCGGCTCCGGCTTCGCGCTGGCGCTCGACGGCCTGCTGCCGGCTGGCGCGATCCCGTACCAGCTGCTCCCGGGCCGCCTGATCGTCAGCAGCGCAGCGCTGGTGCTGGCAGCGGCCGTGGGCAGCGCCTTCTCGCTCCGGCGCGTGCTGCGCGTCGATCCCGCTTCCGCGATCGGGAGGGCGTCATGAAGAACGGCGCGGCGACCGCGCTGGCACTGGACGCGGTGCGCAAGGTGTACCCCACCGGCGAGGAAGAGGTGATCGCGCTCGACCACGCGACCCTGACCATCGGCCACGACGAGATCGTCGCGCTGGTCGGCCCGTCGGGATCGGGCAAGACCACGCTGTGCTCGATCGCCGGCGGGATCCTGGCCCCCACCGAGGGTCGGGTGGTCGTCGGCGGCGAGGATATTTCCGGGTACTCGCAGAAGCAGCTCACCGACTTCCGTCGCGAGCACGTCGGCTTCGTTTTCCAGACCGTGAACCTCGTGCCGTTCCTCACCGCGCGCGAGAACCTGCTCGTGGTCGACGAGATCGGGCGCCGCACCGGTGCGCCCGCCCGCAGGCGCGCCGACCAACTCCTCGAGGAGCTCGGCCTGACGAACCGCCGCGACCACCTGCCCTCGACCCTCTCGGGTGGCCAGCGCCAGCGGGTCGCCATCGGCCGGGCACTGATGAACGAGCCCGATCTCGTGCTGTTCGACGAGCCGACGTCGGCGCTCGACACCCACCTCGGCGAGCAGGTGATGGAGCTCATCCGCGAGGAGATGAACTCAAGGGGGATCGCCGCCATCGTGGTGACCCACGACGAGCGTATGACGCACTACGCCGACCGCACCGTCCACATCGTCGACGGCGTACTGGGCGACTGAGCCACTTCTGCGTCTGCCGGTCGCGACCGGCACCGTTCGCATCGGGGCCCCAGCACGTCGTCGAGGCTGCGTAGCCTGTGACCGATGAGCCACTGGCGGCGACTGGCCGGCGCCATGATCGCTCTGCTGCTCGTGCTGGTGGCCGGCACCATCGGATATCTGGTGCTCGGCTTCGACCTCCTCGACGCGACGTACCAGACGGTCACCACGGTTTCGACAGTGGGCTTTCGCGAAGTCGAGCCGCTGTCGCCGGGCGGTCAGGTGTTCACCATGGTCCTGATCCTCGTGGGGGTCGGTGCCGCCCTGTACGCATTCAGCGTGCTCATCGAGACATTCATCGAAGGCCGCCTCAACGAACTGCTCGGGAGACGTCGCATGGAACAGTCGATCGCGTCGCTGCACGACCACGTCATCGTCTGCGGCTGGGGGCGCGTGGGCCGCTCAATCGCCGGAGAGGTCGCGGCGGCGGGCCGTGGGCTCGTGATCG
>DASVIY010000066.1:0-7024 GCA_036386195.1 Acidimicrobiia bacterium
GAAGGGTCGCCGCTTGAGCGGTCCTGCCGGTCGCAGACACCACCGAACCCTGCCGACGTGCGTCGGACCGCTCGGACACACGGTTGCTCAACCCGGCCAGTTCGCCACGGGGTATGCGCTCGTCGGCACCACGAACGTGCCCGCGACCTTGTCCTGCCACGTCTGCTTCTCGGGATCCCACAACATCCAGAGGTAACCGAGCCCGCACGCAAGACCTGACACGAGCGCCACCAGCCAGCGGATGAAGGCCTTGCTGTAGTCGACCTGCCCGCCGGTCTGCGCGTCGATCGCGCGGATGCTCATCGCTTTCATCCCGATCGTCTGACCGCTCGGGCTCCCGATGAAGTACACCGAGTAGGCGAGGCCCACGAGCGAGCTGATCCCGTAGACGCCGAAGGTCGACCCTGCTGCCACGCCGACGAGCCATCCCGGGATCGACGTGATGAAGCCGTCGATGAGCAGTCCCACGAACCGGATCCAGAAACCGGCCCGCGGACCCGATGGGCCCACGGGCCGCATCGGCTGCCCGGGCGGCATGTATCCGCCGGGTGGTGGTGGCGGAGGCGGCGGAGGCGGCGGAGGCGGAGGTGGCGGCGGCACTTGTGACATGGGGGCTCCCTTCCCTGTCAGACGAGCTTCCCGTCAGGCGACGCGCGTCAGAGCGGCCGTCCGGTCGAGTACTTGAAGAGCTGGTAGCTCCAGAGCACGCCAAGTATTGCGGGCAGCACCCACGCGGGAATGGATATGCGCTGCGGTCGCCATCCGGCGAGCCAGGTTGCGAGCAGGCCCAGCGCGAACAGCACGACGAGCACGCCTCCGGGGCTGTAACGCAGCGACGCGACCCAGTCGAGGTGCACCGCCGAGGTGACGCTGCGGGTCATGCCACACATCGGGCACGGCACGCCGGTGAGCGTGCGCAGCGGGCACGGCAGGCCCGGCTGGTGCGGAATCATCGGCCGCACAATCGCCGCCCCGAGCATGAAGGCCGCGACCGGGCGCAGCAGCCGCAAGTCGATCGTGGTCTTCGCCCTCGTCGTCAGCACCGCGGGAGCGTGTCCAGTGCGCACGGCCCGATCCTAGGCGTCAGCGGCGGGCGTCTTTGGCGGCGACCACGCCTTCGAGGAACGCCTCCGGATGCCAGTTGGTGGGCGCGCCCGCGATCTTCGGGTGCAGCCGTGCCGCGAGATCGGTCGCGAGGTGCAGTCGGGCGTTGGGGTCGAGCGTCATGCGCCGATCGAGGAACCGGCGGATCACTGCCTCTTCGTCGTTGGTGACTGCGCTGACGTCCCACTGCATGTACGGAGCGTTCGGAGGCGGCATTGACGGGGGCGGTGGTTGCATCCACGGCGGGGGCGCAAGGATCGGTGAGCGCGCTCGCGGCTCGCGAATCACGACAGTGCCGGCGGCGAGATCCCCCAGGCGTTGGTTCTTCTTCGTGGCGAGAATGCTGACCATGCCCACCGGCACGAGGAAGAACGTGAGGATGATGAACCCGTCGGCCAGTCGCACGATGGTGCGAAGCGCGCTCGACATGAAGCCCACCGGCTGACCACCCGACTGCACGACCCGCAGCCCTCCAATCGCCTTACCGGGCGTTCGCCCGTGGTTGAGCGTCTCGAAGATGACGTAGTAACCAAAGACCACCACGAAGAACACGAGATAGAACACCGCCTGACTCACGCCGCTGCCGCCGAGGAACACGAGCGAGAACACGAACAGCAGCAAGAGCTGGATGAACGTGTCGAACGCGCCGGCGGCGAAACGGGAACCGAGGCCGGCCAGCACCACCTCTAGGTCGATGCCCTCCGGCGTGCTGATGGTCATCCGGTCGTCGAAGGTCATCGCCAAGACGGTAGACAATGGTGAGGTGAACCAGGACCGCTTCGTCGCCGAACGCCAGGAACGGTGGGCGGAGCTCGGCGCCTTGCTCGACAGGGCCGGCCGCCGGGTAGAGCGCCTCGGCCCCGACGGCGTCCGGCGGCTCGGCACCCTGTATCGCGCCGCAGCGGCTGATCTCGGCCGTGCGCGACGGGAGTACCCCGGCCACCCGATCGTTGCGCAGCTCGAAGGGCTCGTGAGCCGGGCGCGGCCGCTCGTGTACGACAGCGAACGGCGGAGCATGTCGTTCGTGCACTTCGTGACGACGGGCTACTGGCGCCGGGTGCGTGAGCGTCCCGCGATGTTGTTGGTCTCGGCGCTGTTGCTGTTCGGGCCGTGGGTGCTCACGGCGTTCTGGGCAGTACGTGACCCGGGCGCGGCCAGCGGCGTCGTTCCCTCGCAGTACCAATCGGTCACGCGCCCCCGCCACGGCACCGACCTCGGCATGACGCCCGACCAGGAGAGCGCGTTCGCGAGTCAGATCTTCACCCACAACATCCAGGTCACGTTCATCACCTTCGCGGGTGGCATCGCCGCCGGGCTCGGCGCCGCGCTGATGCTCGTGTACCAGGGAGTGTTGTTCGGCGCGATCACCGGGCTGTCGATCTGGGCCGGGAACGGCAAACCGTTCTTCCAGCTCACCTTGGCCCACGGCGTGCTCGAGCTGTCCTGCATCGTCGTCGCGAGCGCCGCCGGGATGCGTATGGGCTGGGCCCTCGTCGCGCCCGGCCGCCGCCGGCGTGCCGACGCGCTCCTTGCGGAAGCGCGTCCGGCAGTCGAGGTCGTCATCGGCACGATGCCGTGGCTCGTTGTGGCCGGCCTCGTGGAGGGTTTCGTAACGCCGTCGGGTCTCGGCCTGGGCGCGGTGCTCACCGTGGGGCTGTCGCTCGGGGTCCTCTACTGGGGCCTCGTGCTGTGGCGCGGCCGCGCCGAACGGTCTGAGCCGTCCCCGACGAGCGACCTCGTCACGGAGTGGGAGCCGGTGCGCCCGATCACAATCGCGCCCGCGCCTTCGCCCTGAGGTACGCGCCCACGCACGCGGTCGCAAGCCGTTCCGGAGACGCCTCGAGCACTTGGGCACCCGCATGGCGCAGCTGTGCGGCAACCCGGGCGCGGGCGTTCAACACCTCGAGCGCGGCCGAGGCGGCGTAGACATCGGCCGTTGAAGCCGGCGGGTTCGCGACCAGTTGCGCCAAGTCGGGGTCGGTTGCGCTCGCGACGACGACCATGTGCCGGCGCGCGAGCACCGGAACCGCGTCGACGAGCGCGTCCGCGGCGGCTTCGTCGAGGAGGTCGGTGAGCACGAGCACGAACGCGCGCTTCCCACCTCCGATCGTTCGGAACGCGAGCTCGTAGTCAGCGTCGAGATTGGTGGGCTCGAGGTCGAACGTGGCGCGGATCACCGCGTCACCGCCGCTTCGGCGCGGTGAAAGCCGGCGCCGCACTTCACTATCGAACGCGACGGCGCCGCAGCGGTCACCGACCTCATCGGCCACCAACGCCACCGCGGCGACCGCGTCGAGCGCCGCGTCGAGGCGGGTGAGTGTGCCGATCGGCGCAGTCATCAGGCGCCCGGCGTCGATGACGCACACGACCTCGCGGTCCTGCTCGACGCGGTACTGGTTGCTCATCGCCCGGCCCATGCGCTGCGTGGCCCGCCAGTTGATCTGGCGAGCATCGTCATCCGGCGAGTAGTCGCGGATCGACTCGAAGTCGGTGCCGAGCCCGAGCGGGCCGCGGGTGAGCCGTCCGGGGTCACGAAAGCGACCCTGACGCACCGCGAGCGCGAGCCGGCGGGCCGCAGGGAGGTCGGGGTACACGAGCAGCTCGGTCGCGTCGCTCCGACCCCGGTACCAGGAGGCGAGGCGAAGCGGTCCGTCGCTGCGGGTCGCGACGGGCGGGAGGTTGTGACGGCCGCGCCGGCGGGCGACGACCGAGGCGTCGAGCACGTCGGTGCCCTCGGGCGGCTCGATCGCGATATCGGGCACCTGGGGTTGTCGCAGGCGCACGCGCACACCCGGCGACTGGCGGGATTCCACACGCAGCGGCGAGGCGACCCCGCGCGCGAGAACGGTCGACATGTCGCGGCGTACCGACGGAGCACGCCGGATCATGAACGCATCCACCACGAACGCGGCGCCGACTGCAAGGGCCGACACGAGCGCGATCTCCGGCACCAACACCAGCGCGAGCAGTGACGCGGCCAGCAGCAGCAGTCCGGCGCGCCGCGTCACGCTGATCGGAGCGCTCGCAAGCCCGATGACGATGCCCGCGCCCACGACGAGCGCGAGCAGGACGGTCGTATTCATCGGGGCACCGGCACGGCCGCGAGCGCGGCCCGCACCGCGTCGTCGGGGCTGTACCGTTCGAGCTCGGCCTCGGCGCGGAGTATCAGCCGATGACGCAGGACCGGTCGGGCCATCCACGACACGTCGTCAGGCGTCACGAACGTGCGTCCACTGAGGCGCGCCGACGCCTTCGATGCCGCGAGCAGATGCACCGCGGCGCGGGGGCTCGCTCCCAACTCGATGCTCGGGAGCTCCCGGGTGCGCCGGACGATCTGCGAGATGTAGTCGATCACCTCGTCGGTCGCGGTCGTCGCGTCGACGTCCGCACGCACAGCGCGCAGATCGTCGGCGCCCGCGACGGCTGTGACGTCGTCGAGCGTGATCGGGGTCACGCCCCGATGCGCGAGCCGCAGTATCGCGACCTCGTCGGTGGGAGACGGATAAACCACGTCGATCTTCACCAGGAACCGGTCGAGCTGCGCTTCCGGAAGGGGGTAGGTGCCCTCGTACTCGATCGGGTTCTGCGTCGCGACGACAAGGAACGGATCAGGGAGCGGATGGGAGACTCCGTCGACCGAGACCTGGCCTTCCTGCATCGCCTCGAGCAGCGCGGCCTGCGTCTTGGGCGGCGTGCGGTTGATCTCATCGGCGAGCAGCAAGCTGCTGAAGACGGGCCCGGGCCGAAAGACGAGCTCTTGTCCGCGCAAGGTCATCGTGCCGGTGAGGTCGGACGGCAGCATGTCGGGGGTGAACTGCACCCGATGGAACGAGACGCCCAGAGCACGCGACATCGCGTTCGCGAGGAGGGTCTTCGCGGTGCCGGGTACGCCTTCGAGCAGCGCGTGCCCGCCGACGGCGATCGAGGCGAGCAGCAGGTCGACGACCTCATCCTGGCCCACGACCACCTTTCGCACTTCGCCCGCGATGCGGTCTCGGAGCTCTCTCAACGGTCTCCCCCTTCACGGGATGTGCGGGCCAGCGCGCGGCCGGCCGCGAGAATCGTTCGCTCTTCACCAAGCGGACCTGACAACGCCTCGATGTCTTCGGCGGGCCAGCCGAAGCGCACGGCAGCGGCCCGGAGGTCGCCGTCGGTGGCGCCGGCATCGAGCCCGGCGCGTGCGGCAAGTCGATCTCGTACCGCGTCCTGTAACGGCGCGAGCGCGGCTGCCGGCTGACGCGTGCGGGCGAGCGACACCCCCATCGCATCGACATACGCGCGGCGCGGCGGTGGCAATGCGCGTGACTCGTCTTCCGGCGGGCCGAGCCGGCGTCCGGCCGCGAGCATCGTGAGGAGCGCGGCAAGGGTGCCGCCCACGAGCGCGATGCGCCAGCGATCGGGAACAGCGGCCAGCCCGCTCGCGTTGCCGTAGCCGTGCGCCCCCTCGGCGAAGAGCACGGATCGTTCCGGCCCACCGGTGATGTCGATGCCGAGCGCGGCATTGTCGGCCTTCGCGAGCAGGCGGTTCTGGAGCGGCGACGCGTCGGCCAGGTACACGATGTTTCCCGAGCCGAACGACACCGTGTTCAGCAAGGCAATACCGCGGTTGCGCAGTGCCGCTTCGCTGTCGTTCCAGACCGACCACGAGCCTTCGCCTGCCGCCTGGACCGACTTGATGCCCTGCAACTCGACGGGGTCACCGACCGGAAAGGCGATCTTGGTGCCTCGCGGCGACCATTTGGGCGCTCCGCCGGTCAACTCCCGCAACCAGGCGCTCGTCTCGCCGCCGCCCGCGATGAGCCGTCCGCCGGCGAGGACGAACCTGCGCAGTGCGCCGATCTCTGCCTGCGCCGGCTGGTGCTCCGCGTCGAGCAGCACCACCGTGTCGCTGCGCCTCAGTTGCTCGAGCTTGATCGGGCCACGCAGGTCGCCCACCTCGAAGTCGTACTGGCGGAGCAGATCGGCGTACGCCCCGAGGCCGTCGGACGCGGTCGAAAGCGACGACGAGGGCGCGCCAGTTGTATCGGCGCTGCGAGTGGCCGAGTTGACGAGACTGAGCACCACGCCGACGATCACGGCGAGCACGGCGGCGACGATCACCGCACGGGGGATCGGCCCGAGACCGCGAAAGCGGGCCGCGAGCCCCGATGAAGGTACGACGGTCGCGGGAGTTGCCGGCGTGCTCATTTCGCGGACGCCTCGGCGACGACGTGCGGCCATTCGGTTCGCGCCGCGTCGGTATCGGGTCTCGTCGCGGGGCGGCCCCCGTACATGACGGCATCGAACGTCATCGCAAGCTCGTCGAACGTGCGGAGACGAAGCCGCCGAGCAGCCTGCCCGCTCGTGAGCGACGGCCGGAGCTCGAGAACGCCCGCGGCGTCGAGCCGCAACAGCCCGGCCCGGAAACGCAGCCGCAGCGCGAGATCGAGATCGCCGCTCTTCTCGGCGTCGTCGGCCGCGCGCTCCAGTGCATCGGCATCGAGGCCGGCGAGCGCGTCGTCGACAGCGTTGCCGGTTGCGGCGGGCCCCACCCCGCGTCGAGACGCGATCCTTGTCGCGACCCATGCTGCAATGGCTCCCGCGACCAGGATCGCGACCACCCATCCCAACGGCGACGCGAAGAACCGTGCGATTGCGTCCCACACCGGGCTGAGACCGTCGAGCCGGTCGGCGATCCACTGCAGCGGACCCTTGAACGGTCGCGGCAGCTTCGCCGGCTGATACCGGTGGCTGCTCAGGATCTGGCGCGCCCGATCCCGCGCGCCCGAGGGGTCGACGCCCGCCGACGGGGCCGCGGCCAGCGCGATCACCCGGCAGGTGGGTGGTCGCCGGGATCGGGCGGCGCGGCGGGCGGCGTGTCGTTCCACGGCGACGGGCCCGGCGGTGGATTCCACGGTGCCGGTGCGGTAGGTGCGCCCCA
>DASVIY010000067.1:0-4838 GCA_036386195.1 Acidimicrobiia bacterium
GTCGTGGACGAGCAGCGCGTCGACACCCACGTCGGCCACGTCGACGACGTGCGCCTCGCCGTACTCGTTGAGCACCACGCCCCGCTCACCGTCGGCGCCGAAGCGGATCGGCTTGCCGTGCTCGAGGGAGATCAGCATGTCGGCGCGGTGCTCCTTGGCGGTGACCGCGGCGAACGCGCCGTCGTTGAATACGTTGCAGTTCTGGTACACCTCGACGAACGCCGCGCCCTTGTGCTCGTGGGCCCGTTTGAACATCTCCATCAAGTGCTTGCGGTCCATGTCGTGCGTGCGGGCGACGAAGCTCGCCTCGGCACCGATCGCGACCGAGATCGGGTTGAACGGGTGGTCGAGCGACCCGAACGGCGACGACTTCGTGATCTTGCCGACCTCGCTCGTCGGCGAGTACTGACCCTTCGTCAGGCCGTAGATCTGGTTGTTGAACATCAGGATCTTGAGGTTGACGTTGCGGCGCAGCGAATGGATCAGGTGGTTGCCGCCGATCGACAACGCGTCGCCGTCACCACTGATCACCCACACGTCGAGATCGGGACGGGCCAACGCAACACCGGTCGCGACGGCCGGAGCGCGCCCGTGGATGCTGTGAATGCCGTAGGTGTTCATGTAGTACGGGAAGCGCGCCGCGCAGCCGATGCCCGACACGAAGACCATGTTCTCGGGCTTCACGTCGAAGTCGGGCAGCAGGAACTGCATCGCGGCGAGGATCGAATAGTCACCGCACCCGGGGCACCACCGCACTTCCTGGTCGGACTGGAAGTCTTTGCGCGTGAGCGCTACGGCAGTGGTGTCGCCGTTGGACGCGAGTGAGGTGTCGTCAGCCATCGATCATCTCCAGGATCTTCGCTTCGATCTCGGCGGCTCGGAATGGCACGCCGTGCACCGTGGTGAGGCTCTCCGCGTCGACGAGATACTCGGCGCGCACGAGCTTCGAGAGCTGGCCGAGATTCATCTCCGGCACGAGGACACGGTCGTATGCGGCGACGACTTCACCGAGATTCGCGGGGAACGGGTTGAGGTGGGTGAGCTCCGCGTGCGCGACCGGCTTCCCTCGCGCCCGCACGCGGCGGACCCCGGCAGTGATCGAACCCCACGTGCTGCCCCAGCCGAGCACGAGCACGCGGGCGCCGTCCTCGCCGTCGACCGGCACGGGCGGAATGTCGTTGGCGATGCGCGCGATCTTCTCGGCGCGGATCCGCACCATGAAGTCGTGATTGTCCGGGTCGTAGTTGACGTTGCCCGTGCCGTCCTGCTTCTCGAGACCGCCGACCCGATGCTGCAGGCCGGGCGTGCCGGGAATCGCCCACGGTCTCGCGAGCGTCTCGGGATCGCGCAGGTACGGCCAGAACTCGTCGCCGTGGTTGGGCGCGTCGGCGAAGTGCACCGTCAGGTCGGCCAGCTCGTCGACGTCGGGCAGGCGCCAGGGTTCGGAGCCGTTGGCCAGGTAGCCGTCGGTGAGCAGGATCACCGGCGTGCGGTATTTCACCGCGATGCGCACCGCTTCGTACGCAGCGTCGAAACAACGGCTCGGCGACGATGCGCACACGATCGGCAAGGGCGCTTCGCCGTGACGCCCGTACATCGCGAGCATGAGGTCGCTTTGCTCGGTCTTCGTCGGCAGTCCGGTGGACGGGCCGCCGCGTTGCACATCGACGATGATGAGCGGAAGCTCGAGGCTGATGGCGAGACCGATGCCTTCGGACTTCAGGTCGAGACCCGGGCCACTCGTGGCGGTCACGCCGAGAGCACCGGCGAATGCGGCACCGATCGCGACACCGACCGCGGCGATCTCGTCTTCCGCTTGCAGCGTGCGGATACCGAAGTTCTTGCGATTCGACAGCTCGTGCAAGATGTCGCTCGCAGGCGTGATCGGGTACGACGCATACACCATGGGGAGCTTGCTCGTCTGCGACGCGGCGATGAGGCCGTACGCAGTTGCGAGGTTGCCGTTGATGTTGCGGTACCGGCCGGGCGCGAGGTCGACGGCCGGCGCGATCTCGAACGGATGGTCGAAGAGCTCGGCCGTCTCGCCGAAGTGGTAGCCGGCCTTGTACGCGGCGATGTTCGCGTCGCGCACCATCGGCTTCGCCGCGAACTTCTGCTCGATCCAGTCGATCGTCTGCTTGCTGGGCCGCGTGTACATCCACGAGATCAAGCCGAGCGCGAACAGGTTCTTCGAACGCTCTGCGTCGCGGGGCTTCACGCCCAGCTCCTTGCACGCCTCGAGCGTGATCGACGTCATCGGCACCTGGATGATCTTGTAGGCGGTGAGCGAGCCGTCCTCGACCGGGTTGGATTCGTAGCCGACCTTGGCGAGGTTCTTCTCGCCGAACGCGTCTTCGTTGACGATCAGCGTGCCGCCGACGGGAAGATCGCCGATGTTGGCCTTGAGCGCGGCCGGATTCATCGCGACGAGCACGTTGGGCACGTCGCCGGGGGTCACGATGTCGTGATCGGAGATGTGGACCTGGAACGACGACACGCCGGCGATCGTGCCCGCCGGGGCGCGGATCTCGGCCGGGAAGTTGGGCAGCGTCGCGAGGTCGTTGCCGAATGCGGCGCTCACGTCGGTAAAGCGGTCGCCGGTGAGCTGCATGCCGTCGCCGGAGTCACCCGCGAACCGGATCACGATCCGGTCGAGTGTCTCCGGCTCATGGGAGTCAGTCGTCTTCGTGGTCACGCACCCTCGCTTGCGTCGCAGATGACGCGGTTGCGGCTGCTTTCGGCCCGGGCGGATGGGCATCCGGATGCTCTCGGGCCGGCCACCAGCATACGTTCCTGCTTTCCGCGACAACAGGACGCGGGACGGAATCGACGCGAAATTGCGCGCCGCGCGCGCACCGTATGCTCCGGAGCCGGAGCGGGGTCGCTTCGAGGCAGGAGCCTCAAGACCCTCGGCTACGAGCGCAGGCTCTTCGTGCTCGCGTTGGACCGGCGCGGATCACTGCCCCGGCAGATGTTCGGGTTCGGCGCCGCGCCGACACCGCAGGAGACGCTGCAGGCCGCCGGGATCGAGGCTGACATCTGGAAGATCGAGGGCGTCGACCGGCGCGACGACTGCCGGATGATCGCCGACGAGGCTCGCAACGGCGGACGGCGCCGGGTCAGAAGACCGGCGGGATCACGGTGTCGATGAGGTGCGGGCCGGGTTCGGCCATCGCCAGCTCGAACTGCGCGCCGAACTCGTCGGCCGTGTCGGCCCGGCTCGCAGGCACGCCCATCCCCCTGGCGAGCGCTACGAAGTCGAGATCGGGACGCGAGATGTCGAGCATGTCGAGCGCCTTCGGACCGGGCTCCTCCGCACCGACGCGCGACAGCTCGAGATTCAGGATCGCGTACGAACGGTTGCCGAAGATCACGGTGGTGACGTCGAGACCTTCACGTGCCTGTGTCCACAGTGCCTGGAGCGTGTACATCGCGGACCCGTCGGCTTCGAGCGCGACGACCTTGCGGTCGGGACAGGCAACGGCCGCGCCGGTGGCGACCGGGAGGCCCTGGCCGATCGCACCACCGGTCAGCGTCAACCAGTCGTGCGGGGGCGCGCCGCCGGTCGTCATCGGCACGAACAGCCCCGACGTGTTGGCTTCGTCGGAGACGATCGCGCCCTCGGGCAGAGACGCGCCGATGGCCTGCGCGATCGTCTCCGCCGTCAGCGCACCGCTCGGCGCGTCGGGACGCGTCGCCGGCGCCGGCGTGGCCGCGTCGCCGGCCGCGCCGAGCGCCTCGGCGAGCTGCTCCAGCGCGAGGTCGGCGTCGTCGGCGCCCGCTGCCAGCACGTGCACCTCGCAACCTTCGGGCACGAGATCACTCGGCTTGTCGGGATAAGCGAAGAACGAGACCGGCGCCTTCGCGTCGACGAGCACTAGGTGCCGGAGCCCGTCCATCTGCACCTGCATGAACTCCGCGAGGTAGCCGAGGCGCTCGATGTTGGGAATGCCGGCACCGCGTTCGAGTCGCGCCGGGAACGTCTCGCCCAGCAGCTTGGCGCCGGCCGTGTTGGCGATCCGGCTGGCCGCGTTGAGGCCCCGGACGCGCATCGCGCTCCCACCCAGCAGCAGGCCCGTGCGCCCGCCGGTGCGCAGCACCTTCGCGATCAACTCGATGGTGTCGCCGCTGACTTCACGCCGGGTTGCGAGAGCGGCCCGTGGGGCGGGGCCGGGCGCGCCGAGCCACGACACGTCGGCAGGCAGCACCAACGTCGCCACCACGCCCGGTGGGCCGATCGCGGCGGCAACCGCCTCAGCTGCGTCGCCGGCGACGTCGTCGGCCCGGGCAGACGTGCGGAGCCAGCCGGAGACGGCACGGGCGATGCTCTCGATATCGGAGTCGAGCGGCGCGTCGTACTTCTTGTGGTACGTCGCGTGATCGCCCACGATGTTGATGAGGGGTGTGTGCGCGCGACGGGCGTTGTGCAGGTTTGCGAGCCCGTTGCCCAGCCCGGCGCCGAGGTGCAACAGCGAGGCCGCGGGCTTCTCGGCCATGCGCGCGTAGCCATCCGCAGCGCCGGTGACGACCCCCTCGAAGAGACCGAGCACGCCTCGCATCTCGGGCACGGCATCGAGCGCGGCGACGAAGTGCATCTCGGAGGTGCCCGGATTGGTGAAGCACACGTCGACGTCGCTGTCGACGAGGGTCTGGATCAGGGCCTGTGCGCCGTTCATCGGTGAGTGCCTCGGTTCAGTCTTGTGGGGCCGGGTCGAAGATCTTGCCGGGGTTGAGGATGCCGTTGGGATCGAATGCGGCCTTGATGCGCTGCATCAGCGCGACCTTGACCGGGTCTTCGAGCTCGAGGAAGTAGCGCTTCTTCTCCGAACCGATGCCGT
>DASVIY010000068.1:0-7398 GCA_036386195.1 Acidimicrobiia bacterium
GTTCCGCGTGGCCGTAGCGTGGGTCGCGATGAGCACGTTCGAGCGGCTGGGACGAGTCGGCCTGCCAATGTCCGCGACCGAGCTCGCCGCCCGGCACTGGGACGCGGTGATCGTCGGCGGCGGCCACAACGGGCTCACCGCGGCCGCGTATCTGGCGCGCAGCGGACGCGCGGTCCTCGTGCTCGAACGTCGCGAGCAGCTCGGCGGCGCGTGCACGCTCGAGCGTCCGTTCGCCGACGACCGCTTCGTGGTCAGTCCCTGTGCCTATCTCGTCGGCTTGCTGCATCCGCTCGTGATCGCGGAGCTCGACCTGGCGCGGCGCGGCTATCGCACGTTCGTCTGCGATCCGGTCTCGTGGTCACCGTTCACCGATCGCACGTCGCTCACGCAGTGGGGCGACGAGGCCAAGACGCTGCGTGAGGTGGACGCGCTCGCTCCCGATAACGTCGACGGCTTCCGCACCTACACCGCAGTGTTCACGCGTCTTCGCGAGGCGTTGCGCAACGGCGAGCGCGACACCTGGGTCGGCGCCGCGCCCGACCACGCCGAGCTCGAAGCTCTGCTCGCGGATGACGCGGAGGGGCGGGAGATCGTGCTCGGCGACGCTTCGATCGCCGACGTCATCGAACGGCATGTGGCCGACGAGCGGCTTCGTACCGCGCTACACGGCCAAGGGATCGTCGGTACCAACGCCGGCCCGCGCGACCGCGGCACCGCCTGGATTCACGGGCTCCACAGCCTGGGCCTCATCGGCGGCTGGAGCTACGTCGAGGGGGGCATGGGTCGTGTGTCGTTCTGCATCGCCGACGCCGCGATCGAAGCCGGAGCGGTGCTCGCGGCGGGCACACCGGTGGCCGCGATCCATCCCGGGGAGGGCGTTCGCCTCGAAGGCGGCGAGCTCATCCGCGCCCGGGCGGTGATCTCGAACGCCGATCCGAAGCGCACGCTCGCCCTGTGCGCCGGCGGCGACGTACCGAGCGATTTTCACGCTCGCGTGGACGCGTGGCGTTGCGAGAGTCCGGTGGTCAAGCTCAATTGCGCGCTCGCCCGGCTGCCGGCGTTTGCCGCCGCGCCCGGCCGTCCCGAACACGTGTACCGCGCGCAAGTGCAGCTGAGCGCCACGATCGACGAGACCCAAGCGGCGTTCACGCGTTGTCAACGCGGCGAGCCGGCACCGGCATGGTGCGAGCTGTACTTCCAGACGGCGTACGACTCATCGGTCGCGCCGCCCGGACGCCATCTCATGAGCGTCTTCGCGCAGTACGTGCCGCACACCCTTCACGAGGGCGACTGGACGACCCGTCGCGACGAGGTCGCGGATCGAGTGCTCGATTTCATCGCCGTGTTCGCGCCCGACGTGAGGGACTGCATCGCGGAGAGACAGGTGCTCGGTCCCCCCGACATCGAAGCGCGCATTGGCCTGAGCGGCGGCCACATCTTCCAGGGCGAGTGCACGCCCGACCAGATGTGGGACCGGCGCTTCTCGCCCCGCACGCCGGTCGACTCGCTCTATTTGTGCGGTGCCGCCACGCACCCCGGAGGGAGCGTGATCGGCATCAACGGCCGCAACGCGGCAATGGCCGTGCTCGCCGACCTCGACGACGCCGACTAAACGCGCGTCGGTCGCTCCGCCGCGTGTGGTTCAGACCGGCAGTGGCGCGTCACCCGCGAGCGGCTCGCCGTTGCGGTCGACGCCGGTGAGCTTCTGCCAGCCCTTCGGCACCTTGCCGCGCTCGAAGATGCCGGCGTCGAGCAGCGTGCGCACGATCGGACGGGTACCGGCATGGCGGATCGCGACGCGTTGCGGGGTGTCGTTGACCGCTCGCCAGGTCTTGAAACCGGGAAGGCCAACCACGGCGTACACGCCGGGCTGCACGAAGATGTTGAACAACGCATGGATCGCGTACGGTGCGCCGTGGGAGAGGTGCGGGCCGACGTCGATCCCGACGCGATGGCGACGGGGATCGAGTCGATCGTCCTGATCTCCCTCATGGCGTTGTCGCAGACCGGCCTCGACGCGTCATCCGAACGCGGCCTCGGCGTGGTGGCGGTCCTCGACGCCGCACTCCGCGCGCCGACAGAGAGGCCGACATAGCGGCCGCGCACAACCGTTAGATCGGCCCAACCACCCGAACTGGCCCGCGTTCACTCAAGAAAAGCTCGAGCATTCGCGGGCCAGTTCGAGCGGATCGGCCCAACCAAGCGAACTGGTCCGCGTTCACTCAAGAAAAGCTTGAGCATTCGCGGGCCAGTTCGGCGGATAGCGCGACTGAATCCGGGCATTCCACCCCAAAAACTTGCGGGCGAGAATCCCTCCGTTTCGCGTTGACCGGTCAACGGATCGCCCTGAGACTTCCGTCACAATGACGGAAATCTGACGGGCCTGGGCTGCTCGCGGCCGCGAGCGCTCGCTACGGTCGTACTTGGAAGTTCCAGGTGTGCGGTTGCTCTTCGGAGCGGGATCGCCTCTGGCTTTCAGTCCCAGTCAGGCACCGGCTCTTGCCCGCGCGCGGAGCCGCCCGACACGAAAGGTACGACCATGCGCAACAAGCTCATCGCCAGTGCGGCGCCGGTTCTTCTCGCGGTGACGCTCGTCGCCGCGACGCAGAGCAACGTCGCCGCCGGTCAACCTCATGATCAAGCCAATGAAGCACAAGTCCACAAGCATACGAAGCGGCCGAGCGCCGTCTCCAATGCTCTGAGCAAGGCCATCGCGACCGCGTACTTCACCAATTACGTCAATGCGGTGAACGCGGCCCAGACCCAGCAATACCTCCAGTCGATGGCAGACGTGGACGCCGCTCTCCATGCCCTTGAAGCCGCCAGCCATCACCATGCGACCCGCACGACGCGTCGCAGCAGTGGTGGTGCCGCCCCCGCCGGCAACGGCGGTGGTGGAGGCGACTTCCTGGCCTGCACCCGCAACCGCGAGAGCCATGGAAACTATGGAGCCGTCAGCAGGGGCGGTACCTACCGCGGTGCATACCAGTTCCTCCAGCACACGTGGGACAGCACCGCAAGCGCCGCCGGACGCGGTGATCTTGTCGGACAGGATCCCGCAGCCGCCTCGGCCGCTAACCAGGACGCAATGGCGCAGAGCCTGCACGCGTCACAGGGCACGGCGCCGTGGGGCGGACGCTGCGGCTAGTCGTCTCCAGCCCATAGCAAGCGCACCACTGACGGGCCCCCCGCCAACCGCACCGAGGTGTGGCAAGGCGGGGGGTCCATCGCGTCTACGTTGCGAAGCATCGAGCCCGCACCTGATGTCACCGACAGAGCATTCAGCGAACACGGTCCCTGGGTCGTCGAGACGCGCGACCTGCCCTGGCTCGCGGGCCTGGCCGACGAAAGGCTCCGCCTACGCGCCGAGGTGCCGCGTCTGCTCGATCCCGGTTGGCTGCCCCCTCTCGGCCGCCTCCTTCGGGTCACGTCGTCCCTCGGCGCTGCCGTCGGCGTCTGGTACGTGAAAGAACGCGGGCGCCCGAGCTCGCGGGTTGGGGTGTCGCGGCGGTTGCGCCGCTCGTTCGAGCGACTCGGGTCCACGTACGTGAAGCTGGGCCAGATCGTGTCAGGCGGTGAGGGCCTCTTTCCCGACGAGCTCGTCACCGAGTTCCGCCTGCTTCGTGACCAGGTGCCCGCGGAGTCGTTCGCCGACGTCCGGGCCGTGATCGAAGCCGACCTGGGACGGCCACTGGATGACGTGTTCTCGTCGTTCGCCCGGGTGCCGATCGCCGCCGCATCGATCGCGCAGGTGCACGCGGCGACGCTGACGACGGGTGAGGAAGTGGTCGTCAAGGTGCAGCGGCCCCGGGTCGCCCGCCTCGTGCGCACCGACATCGCGGCCATGGCGTGGCTTGCGCCGCGCCTCGTGGGACGTATCCCCGTCGCGGCCCTCGCTAATCCGCCGGCGCTCGTCGAGCTGTTCGCGCAAACCGTGCTCGAGGAGCTCGATTTCCGTCTCGAAGCCGAGAACATGCTCGACATCGCGGCGGTGCTCGCGTTGACGGATCAGCGCAAGCTCGTGGTGCCGCGCCCGCACCCGCGGTTGGTCACGCGACGCGTTCTCGTGATGGAGCGCCTGCGCGGCTTCGCGTTCGACGACGTCGTGTCGATGGCAGACGCGGGGATCGACACCACCGCGGTGCTGCGGGCCGGGCTTATCTCGTTTCTCGAGGGCGCCATGATCTACGGCGTGTTCCACGGCGATCTGCACGGCGGAAATCTGCTGGTGCAGGCCGACGGTCGTACCGCGTTGTTTGATTTCGGCATCACCGCGCGTCTCGACGAGGTGAAGCGGGTGGCGTTCCTGCGGTTGCTGGTGTCGGGCACCACCGGCGACGTGCGCGGGCAGCTCGCGGCGCTGCGCGACCTCGACGTGTTCCCGCCCGACACCGACCTCGACGCCGTGATTCGCGACCTCGAGCTCGATCAGCCGATGATGGACCCCACCAAGATGTCGAGCGACGAGCTCGTCAACGAGCTGCAAGAGCTCATGAGGAAGCTGATCGGGTACGGCGTTCGCACACCGAAAGAGCTCATGGTCTTCGTGAAGAACATGATGTTCCTCAACGCCGCGACCGCGACGCTCGCCCCGGATCTCGACCTCTTGGCCCAGGTCGCGAGCGTGTACGAGTACTTCCTCGAAGTGCACGGCGACCGCATCGTTCGTGAGCTCGGCATCGACCCGTCGGCCGCCACGCTCGATCTCGACGCCGTCAAGGCATCCTTCGGCATACCGCCGGATGTGGAACGGCTGACGTTTCGCGATCTGCAGAAGCGCCGCCAGATCATCATCAAGCGGATGCAGAGCCGGCGCCGGGGTAGGCGCCGCGCCCGCTGACGTCGGACGGCGGGCGCGCCACTACGATCCGACTGTCGGAATCACGCAGAGGAGAGCACTCGTGGCGACCTACGACATTGCCGAAGTCGAGCAGGCATTCCAGCACTACTGGAAGACGGGCGCGGTCGGCGAGGACTGGGACGGCTTCGCCGACAACTTCACCGACGACGCCCACTACATCGAGCACTTCTTCGGCGACATGCGCGGGCGCGAGACGATCCGTGCATGGATCAAGCCGATCATGGAGCAGTTCGGCGAGCTGTACACCGCATATGAATGGCACATGTGCGGGACCGACGGCCGAGTTGTCGTCTACATGCAGAACCGCCGCGACAACCCCGACCCGAGCGCTCCGCCGATCGACTTCCCGGGTGTCACGATCCTGCAATACGCGGGCGACGGCAAATGGTCGGTCGAGGAGGACTATTGGGCGCTCAAAGCCGCGGAGCGGGCCGGGGAGGAGTACACGCAGGCGTGCGAGCGCTTCGATGCAGACCACCCGAAGAAGCGCACGCGATTGCACTGGGGCGACGGGCCCGGCTGGGCGCAGGGAGGGGCAAGCTACGGAGAGAGCGCCGGCGCACGGCGCACCGGCGGGTGATCAGGTTTTGTCGGGAAAGTAGACCGCGCTGCGACCGCGAGGTCGGGGAGGCGGCGGGTCGTCCTCGCCGACGGGTGGTGGCGTCTGCTCCGCGATCACTTCGCTGAGGCTGGTGTGACCGGAGGAGTGATGGAAGTGGTCGGCTTCGGCCAGCTCGGGGCCGTCATCGTCCCAACCGTCGTACAGCTCGGGTTCGTCGTCGGTGGACTCGACCGGGTGCTTGCGTCGCCATGCCATCACATGGGTCCCTCCTGCCGCGAGGATTGCCCTCTATGCGTCGGCACGCGAGGTGCGGACATTGAGTTTCTGTGGGGAAATCCTCCCACTACCTTGTTCCCATGCCCGAGATGCCCGAGATGCAGGCGTTGTCCGAGCGGTTGGCGGTCGGCCTCACCGGCGCCGTGCTCGACGGCTACGAACCGCTCGGCTTCTCGGGACTGAAGACCGTCGCCCCGGAGCCCGAGGCGCTTCTGGGCGAGGCGGTGCAGGCGGTGGGGCGCCGCGGAAAGTATCTCGTGTTCGAGCTCGGCCCGGCAGGCGGAGGCGCCGTCCATCGGCTCCTCGTGCACCTGTCGCAAGGCGGCCGAGTCGATCTCGAGGATCCGCCGAAGCGCACGAAGCCCCGAGGCTCGGTCGTCCGGCTGCGTTTCGTCGACGGCCCCGCGCTGCTCGTGCGTGAGCACGGCACCGAGCGCAAGGCGGGGTGGTGGGTGCTCGATGCGGGCGACGACGGTCCGCTCGTCCGTCTCGGCCCCGAACCGGATTCCGATGCGTTCGCGACGTACATCAACGAGAGTGACGACGGGCGACGCGTACACACCGCACTGCGCGACCAGCGGACGGTCGCCGGGATCGGACGCGGTCATGCCGACGACGCGTTGTGGCGGGCGAAGCTGTCGCCGTACACGACGCTCAAGTCGCTCGACGCCGACGAGCGCACCCGGTTGCTCGCAGCGATTCGCGAGACGCTCGAGATTGCACTCGTTGGTGAGCGCACGCGCGCCGGCGCACTCTCCGAAGCGAAGCTCGGCGACCGCTTCGTCGTACACAACCGTGCCGGTACCCCGTGCCCTCGTTGTGGGGACGGGTTGCGCCGCGTCTCGTACGAATCGCACGAGATCATCTACTGCCCGACGTGTCAGACGGGCGGCAAGGTGCTGGCCGATCGCCGGCTGTCGCGCCTCGTCAAGTAGCGAAGCGGCTTCGCGCGCGCAGCGAATCGACCAGCTCCGCCGACGCCTTGAGGTGCGAGCCCGCGTCGAACGGCGGCTGCGGGTCGTACTCGATCGCCAGCTGGATCGCCTGCGCGACGTCTTCACCCGCGAGCCTCGCCGCGAGCGTGAGTGCCATGTCGATGCCGGACGAGACACCGGCGGCCGTGACGATCTTCCCGTCGAACACGACCCGTTCGGTGACGGCAACCGCGCCGAGCCGCTCGAGCTCATCGAGCGCGGTCCAGTGACTCGTTGCCCGTTTGCCGTCGAGAAGGCCGGCCGCGGCGAGCACGAGCGAGCCGGTGCACACCGACGTCGTCCACTGGGAGCCAACGTGCGCGGCTCGGAGCCAGTCGAGCGCCCGCTCGTCGCCGCGCACCGCGACTTCCCCCGGGCCGCCGGGCACGACGATGACGTCGGGTGCGCGCACGTCGTCCAGCGCGTAATCGGCGACGAGCGCGAGCGCCCCGTGGTCGGTGCGTTGGGGGCCGGGCGCCGTGGCGACGAACCGCACGTCGGCTTCGGGGAGACCGCGCAACACTTCGTACGGCCCAACGGCGTCGAGCGCGGTCAGGCGATCGAACAGGAGTATTGCGATCTGCATGGCGGCGAGCGTAACGATCGCGTGCGACGTCGTACCGCGAGTTTCTAGTGGACGATCGCACCGGTGTTGACTGCCTCGAACACGGATCCCGGCACCGACTTCAGCTGGTTGAGGTCGTTGTCGTTCCACCGGGTGTCGG
>DASVIY010000069.1:0-1656 GCA_036386195.1 Acidimicrobiia bacterium
CGATCGCGTGCGCGCCGTGCACCGGCCGGTCGGTGCCACCGAAGCGACCTTCGAAGATCTGGCCGTAGCGATCGACGAGGAAGTTGTATGCGATGTCGCAGTACCCCAGCGTGAGCGTGTGGTACGCGTAGATGCCGCGCACAATCGACGCGCTCTCCCCCGGCGAGTAGTTGTTGCTGTTGACCGTGTGATGCACGACGGCGAGTTGCACCCGTGCGTCGTAGTCGGGACTCGAGCAGTTGCGGAGGCGTAGGCCTTCGTCGGCACCCCACTGCCATCTGAAGATGATGTTGGGCCATGCGGGCAGCGCGTCGGCGCTTCCGGGCGGGGTCGTCGAGACCTTCGGCGTCTTGATCACCTTGAGGTCGACGTTGGTGGCGGTGCCGGAATCGAGCTTCACCCGCACGGCGGTCGTGTCGTTGCCCACCCACACCGGCTCGCTCGATGTTGTCGCGGCGTGCCGCCGGGCCGACTTCGCGTCACGCGACCCGGGGTCGACTCCGGGGTCCTCACCCGTGCCGACCGGTGCAAGCGAGTGCCAGTGGCCGCGGGGATCACGCTTCTCGACGGTGAAGTCGGCCGGCGCCTTGCCCTGCCACGAGACGCCCACCATGTTGGCGGTGGTATCGGTCTGGGCCTGCCAGCCGGGGACGACGGTCTGCGTCGCCGGGGTGAGATCGACGGTGTCGATCGTGACCGGCGGCGTGGACGCGTTGGGGAGCGTCGGGAGCACGACGACAAACGTCGACACGCCCAGCGTGAGGGCGGCGGCAATCGGCACGAGGAAACGCAGGGAGATGCGATGCATCACACGGAGCCTAACGCGCTCAAATCCACGGTCGCGCCGTAGGATCGTCCCGCGTGACACATTTGTCCGACGGTCGCCGACCACTACGAGTCGCCGTCGACGGCACGCCACTGCTCGGCAACCGCACGGGAGTGGGTCACGTGACCGCCGAGCTGCTCCGCACGCTCGCGACGCGCCCGGATGTCGCGCCGGTGGCGTACGCGGTCACGTGGCGAGGCCGCGCCCAGCTCCAACGTGCACTCCCGCGCGGCGTTGATTCCGCGACCGCGCTGTTTCCGGCGCGGCTCACACGGGAGCTGTGGCCGCGGATCCCGTTCCCAAGCGTCGAGTGGTGGACCGGTCGTGTCGACGTCGTGCACGGGACCAACTTCGTCGGGCCGCCCGCACGAGCTCCGGTGATCGTCACGGTCCACGACTTGACGTTTGCCCGTTTTCCCGAGCTCTGCACCACCGACGCGTTGCAGTACCCGCGGCTGATCGAACGGGCGATCGATCGCGGCGCCACGATCCATGTCGTCAGCGACTTCGTGGGCGACGAGGTGCGGACCGAGTTCGGGCTTCCCGAGGCCCGCGTGGTGCGCGTCTACCCGGGTCTCGGCGTTTCCGCCGGCGGCGATCCGTCACGCGGGCGGGCGAGCGCCGGCCGGGACCGCTACGTGCTCGCGCTCGGAGCGATCGAGCCTCGCAAGAACCTTCCGGTGCTCGTGCGCGCGTTCGATCGACTCGCGGCACGAGACCCCGAGGTCGCACTGGTCGTCGCCGGACCCGACGGCTGGGGTGTGCGCGAGTTCAGCGCAGCGTGCGCGGCCGCACGTCACCATGAGCGCATCCACCGTCTCGGCTACGTC
>DASVIY010000070.1:0-6088 GCA_036386195.1 Acidimicrobiia bacterium
TCAGAACGAGAAGCGCCGGCTGCGCAACAAGACCGTGCGCTCCGAGCTCAAGACGCGCGTCAAGACCGCCGATGCGGCGATCGCCGCCGGCGCTGACGACGCGAGCGACAAGATCCGCGCCGCGCAGAAGCGCCTCGGCAAAGCGAGCGCGAAGAGCGTGATCCACAAGAACCAGGCGGCTCGACGCCAGTCCCGCTTGATGAAGCGCGCCGCGAGCAAGTCCTAGCTCGACCCGGCCTCGACCTCGCTTCGACCCGCAAACGCGCTCGCCGCGACCGATCGTCTGCTTCTGGGATGGGTTTTCGACCGTAGCGGTCGAAAACCCTGCCGAAAACGGGTGGGCGACGTTCACGCTGCGACGATCAACGGTGATTGGACCGCGGCCGCTACCGGCGTGCGCGGGCGCGCCCCCGGCCGGAACGCGAGCGTGCGGACAGTGCCGCGAGCCGGGCGACGAGCACCTCGGCGACCGCGTCTTCGGGGATGGCACGCGCACCTTTGAGATCGATGTCGGCCTGCGCGAGATACCCGTAGGCCTCGCGGATGCCCTCGGTGCGCAACGCCCGCGCCTGCTCGAGAGCCTTGCGCGCCGGGTACTCCTTCACCCGCCCACCGAGCGCCGTGATCGCGTCGTCGGTGCCGCCGATGTCGGGGTCGTCGAGGCGCAGCAAACGGCGATAGTTGCTGTGCAACATCCCGAGCGCCTGGAGCGGATGCATCGGTTTGGGCTGCCTCGGGCTGGTCACGTTCATCAGACGATGCAGCACCTCGAGCGCGCCGGCGACGTCACCGCTTTCGATCGCGTTCGTGAGCTGGTAGATCGGCACGCCGCCGGCTTCACCAAGGTACGGCTCCACGTCGTCGGCGTCGAGCGCGGCGCCCTCGTCGTACGCGGCCGACAAGATCGCGACGAGGCCGGCGATACGGCTGGCGTCGTCGCCAAGACGTGCAGTGATCAGCTTGACCGCGTCGCCGGTCAGCTTCACTCCGGCGTCACGCGCCTCGAGCGCGAGCACGTCGCTCGTCTTCTCGCTCGTCGGCGCCACTTCGCCCACCGTGCCCTTCCACGCTTTGGTGAGGTTGGCCGGGAGCCGGCCCGCGCCCGCGATGAAGATCAACTCGGTTGTCTCGAGCGGGTCTTCGAGGTACGCGATCAACGGCTCGGCATCGGCCGCGGTGAGATTGCCCGCGTCGCGCAGCACCACGATTCGCCGCGCGGTCATGAACGGCGGGCTCTGCGCGGCATTGAGCGCGGCGGCAACCGCGAGCGTCCGACCTGCGGCCCCGCCGGGCGCGTCGCTGTCGCTGCCCTCACCGGCGCCGGTGCGGCCGGGAATGACGACCTCCTCGAGCGCGAGCGATCGGTCCTCGCCGGCGAGCAGTGTGGCCACGAGCCGCTCGAGTGTCTGTTCGCGAAGCGACGGATCATCGCCCTTTACGTAATGCGTGGTCATGCGACGATCCCGTCGTGCACCGGAGCGGTCTCGAGAATGGCTTCGACCATGCGGCACACCTTGACCGATCCGGCGACGTCGTGCACGCGCACGATCCGGCAGCCGCGCGCGACGCCGTAGGCCACCGCACCGAGCGACACATCGCGCCGGTCGTCGATCGCGAGACCGAGCAACTCACCGAAGAAGCGCTTGTTCGACGCGGAAAGCAGCAACGCGTAGCCGTGCGAGGCGAGGGTCTGGCTCTCGCGCAGGAGCACCGCGCTCTGCGCCGGCGTCTTCCCCAGGTCGAGGCCGGCATCAAGCGCGATCTGCTCGGGTCGGAGCCCGGCGGCCGCTGCTCGCGCGGCCCGTTCGAGCAGGAAGGCGGTGACGTCGGCAACAAGGTCGTCGTAGGAGGGCTCGGGGTCGGGCACGCGAGGTTGCAGCCGGATGTGGGTGGCAACCACCGACGCGCGTCGTCGAGCCGCGACCGCGAGGTACTCAGGGTCGGCGAAGCCGCTGATGTCGTTGGCGACGACGGCGCCGGCGGCACACGCGGCGTCGAGCACACTCGCACGCCATGTGTCGACCGAGAGCGGCACGTCGAAACGGGCCGCAAGCGCCTCGATCGTGGGCACCACCCGGTCGAGCTCCTCGCTCTCGCCGACATCGGGTCCGGGGCCGGCCTTTACGCCGCCGACGTCGAGGAGATCGGCGCCCTCGACCACCAGCCGGTCGGCGCGTTGCAGCAGCGCGTCGAGCGCGAAGGTCTTCCCCGCGTCGTAGAACGAGTCGGGCGTGCGGTTGAGGATGCCCATGACGAGCACACGGGTGGCGAGGTCGTGCACCGCCCCACCGAGTTGGTAACCGGCCATCTCGGCGGAGCCTATTCCTCACTTCCGTCACTGCTTCTGGGATGAGTTTTCGACCGTGGCGGTCGAAAACTCTGCCCGGAACGGAGGCTGTACGACGCGCGGAGCCGGTGCGCCGCGGCCGCCAGTGCTGCGAGCGCGATCAGGGCCCATGCGGCACGACCGTCGACCGCGACGGGGAGCTGCGCCATCGCGTGCGCGATACCCATCACCGCGTCGAGCAGCGCGCGTGACGGCAGCTCGAGCAGGGTCGCGAGCGCGGGCGACCACCGGCCGGCGACGCCGCCGACGACACCTGCGAGGAGCCCCCAGATCGTCAACGGGCCGACGAGCGGGGCCGCGAGCACGTTGGCCGGCAGTGCCGCGAGGGGCATCGAGCCGAACACCGGGATGAGGACGGGCGCGACACCGAGTTGGGCGGCGGTCGTGACGCCGAGGCTCTCGCCGAGCCACCACGGCCCGGGCAGCCGTCGCGCGATGGGCTCCGAGAACAGCGCGATGCCGGCGCTCGCGCCGCACGACAGCAGGAAGCCGACGGAGTGCAGGAGGAACGGGTCGAGGAACAGCAGCGCGAGCACTGCCAGCGTGAGCGCGCGCAGGCCGGACGTCGGCCGGCCCACGAAGCGCGCCGTCATCGCGCATCCGATCATGACCGACGCTCGGAGAACCGATGGCTCCCAGCGCGTCATCGCGCCGAAGAGCACGATCACCACCAACGCGCCGATGAACCGGCCCCGGAGCGCGAAGCGGCGAAGAACCCAACTTGCGAGGAGGAGCACGAAGGCGACGTTTTCGCCCGACACCGCGAGGAGATGGCTGAGCCCCGCGTCGCGGAAGTCGGTGATCACTTGCGGCGGCACTTGACGCGTATCGCCGAGCAGGAAGCCGGCCATGAGCGCACGTTCGGCCGGCGGGAGGCGATCACCCCCGTGCAACACGAGCGCGCGCAGCCGGTTGGCTGCGACGGCCAGTGGCGAGCGCGCGGGGACGAAGCCGAGCAGCTCGGTGGCGCCGAACGCGCCGACCGCATGCCGCCACCGACTGCGCACATCGAAGCCGGTGAGCGGATGAAACCAGCCCCGCAGCACCACGTCGTCACCCGCTTCGAGCAACCGGAGCCGTCCGGCCACGTCGCCACTCGCGGACGCCAGCAGCACCCGTCCGCCCGCGTCCGTGCCCGCGCGCGGCCCGAAGCCCACGGCCGCGACGCGGACGAGCACCCGCGTCGTAAAACGGCTCGCGCCGCCGGGGTCGTCGATCAAGGTCGCGCGCACGACACCGGTGGCGCGGGCGTCGACGACAACTCCGAGCGGAGAGTGGGCCTGGCCGTCGAGCGCGCGCCGCATGACCGCGGTGCCGATCAACGCGCAGGCGAGCATCGCGATCAGCACCCGAACGGGGCTGCGAGAGAACAGCGCAATCGCCGCCGCGAGGAGCCCGACGACCAGCGTCATCCAGGCCGATGACGGCCCGAGCCGTTCCCCGGCCAGGATCCCGGCGACGAGCGCGCCGAGCAGCGCGAGCGGGCCCGCGAGCAACGGACCGGCTCAGACCGTGACCTGGGACTTGAGATCCTCAAAGCGCTTCGCGCCGATGCCGCGCACCTCACGCAGCTCGTTGACCGAACGGAACCCGCCGCGGTGCTGACGCTCGTCGAGGATCGCCTTGGCCAGGGTGGGCCCGATGCCGGGAAGAGCTTCGAGCTCGGCCTGCGTCGCCGTGTTGAGACTGATCGGCCCGCTCGAAGCTTGCGCACCTGTGCCGGAACCTGCCGCGCCGGAGCCGGTCACACCGGCAGGCTCGGCGACGGGCGGCGGGTCACCGACCTTCTGCACGAGCACGCGTTGCCCGTCGACGAGCTTCGCCGCGAGATTGAGGCGGTCGAGGTCGGCTTGCGGCAACGCTCCCCCGGCGGCTTCCACCGCGTCGATGACGCGCGCGCCGGCGCGCAGCTCGACCACGCCGGGCTTGGTGACCGCGCCCGCCACGTGCACAACGACCTTGGCCGACGCACGCGCACCGGTGGCGGTGGTGCTCGTGGTTGCGCGGCTGCCGGCGGGTTTGTCGGCGCGGCTGCGGGTCGGTGCGGCAGCTTGGCCCCGACCGGCAGTCGTTGCAGCGGTGGCGCCGGCCGTGCCGCTGCCGCCCGAAGCGAGACCCATGCGGTACCAGATGAAGCCGGCCACGACCGCGACCAGGAGGAGCGCTACGAGGCCCACGCGCGGATCGGAACGCCACTCGTGCAAGCGGTCGCGTGCTCCACCCCCGCCGCGTCCCACGTTCGGTCGGGGAACGGGCCGCGGAGCCCAGAATTGCGTCTCGAGACTCTCGGGCTCGGAAACTTCGGGGCCAGGTCGCTCGGTCTCGAGCATTGACACCTCCGGAAAACGGGCGCGGGCGCGCGCGGACAGACCGGAGGAAGTGCCGAGGAAGTGAAAGCGACGCTATCAGGGAGTGGATGCGTACGAAAGTTCTGCTGCGCGGGCTTCCTGCTCGAGCGGGATGGCGAGATACGCCTCACGATGGTTCAGGCCACACCGGCGACCGGCGAAGTACGCCCCGAGGTATTCGCGGAGGAAGCGCACGACGCCGCGCTCGCGCCACTGCCGCACGTGCACCAGCTCGTGGGTCAGCAACCTCTCGTCGTGTTCGTGGCCCCGGCGCACGAAGATCCACCGATCGAGCGTCATCGCGTCGACGCCGGGCTGGAGCACCGGCACCACGATGACGCGCGCGCTCGGGTCGGCCGCTACACGTCGCATCGTCAGCCGGTCACGAAGTTGATCATGCGGCCCGGCACGACGACGACCTTGCGCACGGTCGCGCCGTCGAGCAGCGCGGCGATCTTGGCGTCGGCGCGCGCGATCGACTCGATCGCCGCTTCGTCGGCGCCGGCCGGCACGCGAATCCGGGCGCGTACCTTCCCCTTGATCTGCACCGGGATCTCGATCTCGTCTTCCACCAGCAACGCGGGATCGGCGACCGGGAACGGCTCGTACGCGAGTGAGTGGTCGTGGCCCAGTCGCGACCACAGCTCCTCGGCCGTGTGGGGCGCGAGCGGCGCGAGCATCAGCACGAGCGGCGCCGCGACCTCCAACGGCGCCGCTCCGCCTTCGGCAACGACCTGCGTGAGCCGGTTGTTGAGCTCGAAGAGGCGCGCGATCGCGGTGTTGAAATCGAGCGATGCCATGTCGTCACGGACGGCGGCGATCGTGCGGTGCAGAAGACGACGCGTCTGCTCATCGGCCGGGTCGGTGGAGATCCGGACGACACCGGTCTCCTCGTCGACGAGGTTGCGCCACAGCCGCTGCAAGAAGCGGTGCACGCCGATGATGTCGGTCGTGCTCCAAGGGCGGCTCGCGTCGAGCGGGCCCATGAACATCTCGTAGAGGCGCAGCGTGTCGGCGCCGTAGTCGCGGTAGATGTCGTCGGGCGTGACGACGTTCTTCAGGCTCTTGCCCATCTTCCCGTACTCGCGTGTCACCGGCCGGTCGCCGGCGAAGTAGGCGCCATCACGCTCCTCGACTTCGGTGGCTTCGACGTAGAACCCGCGATCGTCGACGAAGGCGGCCGCCTGGATGTAGCCCTGGTTGTACAGCCGCTGGAAGGGCTCGGGCGTCGACACGTGGCCGAGGTCGAACAGCACCTTGTGCCAGAAGCGCGCGTACAGCAGGTGCAGCACTGCGTGCTCGACGCCGCCGACGTAGAGGTCGACCCCGCCCGGTCCCGGGGCCATCCAGTACTGCTCGGCCGCGCTCGAGACGAACGCGTTCTCGTTCGTCG
>DASVIY010000071.1:0-1823 GCA_036386195.1 Acidimicrobiia bacterium
CGGGTAACTCGGGCGGCTTCGACGAGCGCGTCGAGCGGTGCGTCAAGATGCGAGAGCACGAATGCGAACGCGCTCGCGTCGAAACTCTCGGGCGCGAATGGCGTCGAGGCGGCATCGGCGTTCACGGCGGGCGGACGTTGCTCGCGATCGACCCGCAACATGGCGAAGAACAGATCGGTGCCGACGACGTGGGCTCCGGCCGAGAGCAACGCCGCGGTCGTCGCACCCGTGCCCGCGCCGATGTCGAGCACGCGTCTGCCGGCCAGCGGCACGCGCACCGACGCGATGAGCGCGTCGGCCATGCGGCGATAGATCGCCGCCGGTCCGGACGCCCAGTTGGCCGCGCCGCCGTCATAGGCCTCGCGCAGGCGGCTCGCCGACTCGGTCACGACAGGTGGCGCGCGCCCTCGACCGCCCGCTGCTCCCACCAGTCGAGCTCCGATCCGCGACCGCCGAGCGCCTTCTCCCAGCCGAACTGCACCATTGCGCCGAGCAGCGCGACCTCGAGCTGGTGCTCGAACCAGCTGTCGGTGTCGATGCCGTGACGGTCGAGCGCCGCGCGGTAGTCGCGGATCGCGTCCTCCTTCGAGTGGGGGAGCCGCGCCGTGTTGAGGCACAGGTACCAGGCGAACTCGACGCAGCCCGGCGCTGCCCCCGGCGCTTCCCAGTCGAACAGCACCGTGCGGCCGGCATCGTCGGTGCCGAGGTTGCCGAACTTCCAGTTGCCGTGAATCAACGTCGTGGGGGTGTCGCCGTACGCGTCGATCAACGGCGACGGGTCGAGCGCGAGCGGCAGCACGATGCCGGCCAGTGTGGGCGCGAGCGCAGGGAGGAGATCCCAGCCCCGACCCATCAGCGGAGGGATGAACGCGTCGGAATCGAGCGCGGCCTCGGTCTCGATCATCCACGGCGACGCTTCCATGTACCGGTTGGGCATCGGGGTGAGCCCGAAGAGGTCTTCGAAGCCCCAGAACCGGGCCTGCATCTGCGCCATGTGGTCGAGGAAGTCGAGATGCTGCGACAGCGGGATCGGTTCATCGCCTTCGGGGACGGTCCACGCGCCGATGTCGCGCATGAGCAGGATGGTCTCCTTGCCGCCCGGCCCGATGCCGGGATCGTGCGCGCAGCCGATGATCGGTTGGTTGATGCACTCGGGAAGGGCGTCGAGGATGCCGTGCTCCCAGAGCTGCAGCGTCTTGCATCCGAGGTCGCCGATGCAACGCATCGTCCAGTCGTCGTCAAAGCTCATCCACTTCGCGACGTAGGGCTCCCCGTCGATGACGACCCGTTCCATGCGGGCACCTGACTTCGAATCGGTGTGCGACATCGGCCGACGTTCGGTCGCCCCGGCGAGGAGCTCGGCCTCGGAGCGCGCAACCGTGCGGGGCGTGAAGGTGAGTGCCTCCTGGCGAGTGGCCACTGCTACCTCCTCCGAATCCGCTCACGAGCGACATCGCACAGGTTGACGGAGCCGGGGACACGCCGCAAGTGGTGTGGGCACTTTCCGTCGGGCTCACGAGGCTCGGTTCACTAGATTGCGACCATCGACGCCGACCTCGCATTCGCGCTCCACCTGGCCGACGCCGCCGACGCGATCAGCGCTGCCCGCTTCCGGGCGAGCGATCTCGTCGTGGAGACGAAGCCCGACGCGACCCCGGTCACGGAAGCTGATCGGGCCGTCGAACAGGAGCTGCGGCTGCAGATCAACCGCGACCGTCCCGATGACGCGATCGTCGGCGAAGAATTCGGTGCCGCGGGCGACGCCGATCGGCGCTGGATCATCGACCCGATCGATGCCACGAAGAACTATCTGCGCGGCATCC
>DASVIY010000072.1:0-5979 GCA_036386195.1 Acidimicrobiia bacterium
CGAGGCGGTACGCCGTCGCGAGGTCACCGGCGACCGCGACGCCGCAGGGATTCGCGTGCTTGATGATTGCGCAGGCGGGCTCGTCTCCGAGGTCGTGCACCAGCTGCCACGCCGCCTCGGTGTCGTAGAGGTTGAGGTACGAGAGCGCGAGCCCGCCGTGCTGCTCGAGGCCGTCCCACCAGCTGGTCGTGCCGATCGTGCGATAGCGAGCCGCCTGCTGGTGCGGGTTCTCGCCGTAACGCAGCCTCTCGTCGGTGCGTTGGAGCGGCAGCACGAGGTAACGCGGCAGCTTCTCGTCGTGCTGGAGCCAGCGCACGATCGCGGCATCGAACGCCGCGGTCGCGGCGAACGCATCCAGCGCCAGCGCCCGGCGCGTGTCAGGGCTCAGCGTCGCTTCGTTCCCGCGCAACTCTTCGAGCACACGCTCGTACTGCGCCGGGCTGGTGACGACGCCGACCCACGCGTGATTCTTCGCCGCGGCGCGCACCATCGTGGGGCCGCCGACGTCGATCGTCTCGATGTCGGGCCGGTCGAGGAACGGATAGAGGTTGACGACAACAAGCTCGAACGGCTCGATACCCTGCGCGTCGAGATCGGCGCGGTGTTGTTCCTTGCCGAGGTCGGCGAGGATGCCGCCGTGCACGATCGGGTGCAACGTCTTGACCCGCCCGTCGAGCATCTCCGGTGCGCCGGTGAGATCTTCCACACGCGTCACGGGAATCGCGGCGTCGGTGAGCGCGGTCGCGGTGCCGCCCGACGAGACGAGCTCCACACCCAGCTCGCGCAAGCCGCGCGCGAGCTCGACCAGCCCGGTCTTGTCGTACACGGAGAGCAGCGCCCGACGGACGCGCGGCGCGCTCACTCCGCGTCTCCTTCCGTGGCAAGCTCACGCAACACGCGCGGGTAGAGGCGGCGTTCCACCTCTTTGATCCGTTCGTGCAACGTCTCTTCGGTGTCGTCGGGCAGCACCGGCACTTCCTCCTGCGCCAGGATCGGACCGTCATCGACCTCGAGCGTGGCGATGTGCACCGTGCAGCCGGTCACCTCGACGCCCGCCGCCATCGTGTCTCGTACGGCGTGCCAACCCTTGAACGCAGGCAGCAGCGCGGGATGGGTGTTGACGATTCTTCCCGGAAATGCGTCGTGAACCGGCTTCTCCAGGATCGTGCCGAACCCCGCCATCGCGACGAGATCGATCTGGTGCCGCTCGAGCGCGTCGACGACCCGGTGCGTGTAGGCGACGCGGTCGAAGTCGTCGCCGTAGCTCTCGCGCTCGACGATCTCGACCGCCACCCCCGCCGCCAGGGCGATCTCGGTCGCGCCGCACGGCCGGTCGACCACCACGAGCGCCACCGGCAACCGGGACCCGAGGATCGCCTCCAAGATGGTCCCGCCTCCCGACGCGAGCACCGCGATCCGCCGCACGAGGCTCAACCTAGTCGAGGCGCTTGCAGCGGTCCCGCGTATACCGTTGCGCGGCATTTGGGCATGATCCTTGCAATCAGTGGGCGTCCGTGTTCTGCTGGCGGTTCGCCGCGGTGCGGCGATTCAACTATTCCGACAGCGGCACCGGAGGCTGTTTCATGGACATCAACAAGCTCACCAGGGGCGACAGGATCGTCGTTGGGAGCGGCATCGCGTTTCTCATCTTCACGTTCCTTCCCTGGTACGGAAAAGGGTCGTACAGCCGAAACGGCTGGCACTACCCGTTCTGGGGTTGGGTCTCGCTCATCATCGTCATCGTGATGGTGGCCCAGATCCTCGTGCACCGATTCACCGACACGAAGATGCCGGAGCTTCCGCTGACGTGGGGCCAGGGGCATCTGATTCTCGGCGGGCTCGTGACACTGATCGTGCTGATCAAGCTCATCATCGGTGACAAGTACAGCCTCTTCGGGTTCGGCAGCGTCGACCTCGACCGGAAATTCGGGCTCTTCCTCGCATTCATCGCCGCGATCGGCCTCACCGTCGGCGCGTACTTCAAGATGCAGGAGGGCGACGAGCTCAAGGCTGCCGGCCCCGGCGCTGCCGGTCCGCCGTCGGGTCCGCCTGCAGGCGGACCACCGCCCACGGCGTAATCCATCACACACCCGTACACACGACGGCCCCGCCTTCGGGCGGGGTCGTTCGCGTGCGGTACGGCGCAGGTTGCTCAGGTTGCGAGGATGTTGCCGAGCCAGACGAGGCCGGTGACGGCAAGGCTGCCGATGGTGAGATAGCCGAGCACGATCCCGGCGATCGCCATGCCCCGGCCCGTCTTCCAGCCGTTCGACGCCTTGATCTGGTCGAGCGCCGCGTAGCCCAGCGCGACGGCTGCCGGCGCGGTCACGATGAGGCAGAACAGCAGGCCGGTGACAAGTGACGCGATCGCAAGCCCGCTGACGCTCTTGCGTTGCACTGCGTAGCCGCCCGGCGTGCCCCACCCGGGGGCAGCCGGTTGCGGCGAGGGCGGGTATCCGGCCGGTGGGTACGTCACCCGGCGAGATTACCGACAACCTCCACCATGAGGGGGCCGATCTCGGTGGGGTTCCGGGCCACGCGGCTGCCGGCAGCCTCGAGCGCGGCGATCTTCGCCGCGGCCGTGCCCTTCGAGCCGGAGATGATCGCGCCGGCGTGGCCCATCTTCTTGCCGGCGGGTGCGGTGACGCCCGCGATGTACGCCACCACCGGTTTGGTCATCTTGGCGGCGATGAACTCGGCCGCCTCTTCTTCGGCCGACCCGCCGATCTCGCCGATCATGATCACGGCGCGCGTGTCGCCGTCGTCCTCGAAGCGGCCCAGGCAGTCGATGAAGCTCGTGCCCGGCACCGGGTCACCGCCGATACCCACGCACGTGGTCTGGCCGAGACCGTGCTGGGTCATCTCGTACAGCGCCTGGTACGTGAGCGTGCCGGAGCGGCTCACGATGCCGATCGGTCCGTCGGGCATCGCGATCTCGCCCGGCGTGATGCCGATGTTGCACTTGCCGGGGCTGATGATGCCGGGACAGTTGGGGCCGAGCAGCTGCACGCCGGGAAACTCGGACCGCAGCCGGCTGTAGAAACGCGCCTCGTCCTGCGCGGGCACACCTTCGGTGATCACCACGACCAGCTCCATGCCCGCCTCGGCGGCTTCGATCACCGCGCCTTCGACACCGGGCGCGGGGATGAAGACGCACGACGCGTTGGCACCGGTCGCGGCCTTGGCGTCGACAACCGTCGCGAAGATGGGAACGCCTTCGACGTCGGTGCCGGCTTTCTTCGGGTTGGTGCCCGCGACCACCTGGGTGCCGTAGGCCTTGTTGCGCAGCCCGTGGAAGCGTCCCTGACTGCCGGTCAGGCCCTGGTACACGACTTTGGTGGTCTCGTCGACGAAGATGCTCATCGGGTGGCCAGCTCCACTGCTTTCCGGGCGGCGCCGAGCATTGTCGGCGACGCGATCAACATGTCGGACTCGTGACTCGACAAAATCTCGCGACCCTCGACCGCGTTGGTGCCATCGAGACGCACGACGATCGGCGAGCGCAGATCGACCCGCCCGAGCGCCTCGACGATGCCGTTGGCGACCTCGTCACACTTGGTGATGCCGCCGAAGATGTTGATGAAGATCGAGCGCACGTTGGCGTCGTTGTTGATGAGCTCGACTGCGTTCGCGAGCAGGTCGGCACCGGCACCACCGCCGACATCGAGGAAGTTGGCCGCGGTGCCGCCGACCTGGTTGACGACGTCGAGCGTGCTCATCACGAGGCCGGCGCCGTTGCCGATGATCCCCACCGTGCCATCGAGGCCGATGTAGTTGAGCCCCTTGCTCTTCGCCTGCCGCTCCCGATCGTCGAGGACCTGCGTCTTCTCGTACTCGCTCCACTCGGGATGCCGGAACGACGCGCTGTCGTCGAGCGTCACCTTGGCGTCGAGCGCATGCACACGCCCATCGGGTGTGAGGATCAGCGGGTTGATCTCGACCAGGTCGCAGTCGCCCTCGACGTAGCAGGTGTAGAGCTTCAGGAGGATGTCGACCGCGCCGTCGCGCGCTCCGGCCGCGAGCGACGCGGCATCGACCCAGTCGCGGCACTGCGCTTCGGTCAGCCCGGTGAACGGGTCGATGTGCAATCGGGCGATCGCCTCAGGTGCAGTGACCGCGACCTCCTCGATGTCGACGCCGCCTTGCGACGACAGCAGACCGAGGTGGAGCTTCGCGGCCCGGTCGAGCGTGAACGACGCGTAGTACTCGTCGGCGATGTCGCTGGCCTGCTCGATCCAGACGGTGTGGACGACGTGGCCCTTGATGTCCATCCCGAGGATGCCGTCCGCGTGGCTGCGCACCTCGGCAGCGTCGGCAGCGAGCTTGATGCCACCGGCCTTGCCCCGACCACCCACTTGGACCTGGGCCTTGACCACGACCGGGAAGCCGATGCGTTCCGCCGCCTCGACCGCGCCGTCGACCGTGGTGACCGCTTCGCCCTTTGACACCGGGATGCCGAAACGCGCGAACAGTTGCTTGCCTTGATATTCGAAAAGATCCAACGAATGACTCCCACTCGGAGATTGCGGACAGGGGCGCGACCGGACTTCACCTCGTCAAGATGCGAGTTGTGCCTCCCGGGCGTCGAGTGTCTCCTCGAGCCAGCCGACGATGGTCTGCAACGACGTGCCCGGCGTGAACAGCTCCGAGACACCGACGTCGCGCAACGCGGCAACGTCGCCATCGGGGATGATGCCACCGCCGAACACCACCACGTCGCCCACACCCTTCTCGCGCAGCAGTGCCAGCACCCGGCTGAACAGCGTCAAATGCGCGCCCGAGAGCACGGAGAGCCCAACGGCATCGGCGTCTTCTTGCAGCGTCGTCTCCGCCACCTGCTCGGGACTCTGGAACAGGCCGGTGTAGATGACCTCGAAGCCGGCGTCGCGTAACGCACGAGCGATCACCTTGGCGCCCCGGTCGTGGCCGTCGAGGCCAGGCTTGGCGATGACGACGCGATATCGCCGTTTCATGAGCACCCTTCGGGAGACGGCCTGCGCTGCCAATATGCCGCCGACCTGCGCAAACGATACTTGCACGGCATCGAGATCACCCAAACGAGCGTTGGCGGCCGACTGGACTGGGCGGACCGACGACGGTTACATCGGGCCATGGCATCGGAGCGCAACGACCTGCGGCTTCTCCTCATCACCGGCGCGGCGGTGATCGTCGCGGGCCTGCTCGTCGCCGCAGGGATCCTCTTCGCCACCAACACCGGGAAACCGAACGCGCGCAAGCCGCTCGCGCTCGGCGACGCCGGCACGCTGCAGCGGAGCACCGCCAAGGGCGGACCGGTATACATCGCGAACCCGTTCGGCGGCACGGGCTTCCTGCTCGCGCTCGAGCACAACACGCTGGTCGCGCTCCTGCCCGATCTCCCGGCCGAAACCACGTGTCGGGTGCGCTGGAAGGGCTCCATCGACAGCTTCGTCGACTGTCACAATCACAAAGTGGCCAGCACCCAGCTCGCTCGTTTCCACACCGAGATTCCGAACGCCGGCAATCAGCAGGGTGTCCTGCTGGTCGACCTCCGACGTCGCGAGCCGCCACCCGCAGGCTGATCAGCTCTCCTCGATCGTGAACTCGGCGACGTCGTCCCGCTGGGCAAGCTCCGCGAGCAACGGTGCGAGCGTGGCCACGGCAGACTTCAGGGTGACAACGACGTGCGTGCGGTCGCCGTCGCGGTCGATCCGCACGCCCTGCACAGCCAGGTCACCCCGGTCATGGAGTGTCGTGAGGAGGGCACCCGGGGTCGCGTCGGGGGTCAGCGAGAAGGTCACCACGTCCAGCCGCCGCCCGAACCGCCGCCGGAGAGCACCCCGGAACCGCCGCAGCCCGATCAGGGCGAACAGCACGGCGACGGTGACGGTGACCCCGGGCCAGTAGTAGCCGAGTCCGACCGCGAGCCCGATCGCCGCGGTCACCCAGATCGACCCGGCGGTAGTGAGGCCACGAACGTTGGGCCCGTACTTGAGAATC
>DASVIY010000073.1:0-24441 GCA_036386195.1 Acidimicrobiia bacterium
TGCTGCACGTCGTAATACTCGAGCGCCCGGGAACGTACATACGAGAGCGCTTCGGCACCGTCGAGCGCCGCGCAGCCCGGGAACGCGATCGTGAGATCGCTCTTCAGATCACGCGCCGACTGCGGGAAGTAGACGGGCACCCTCCCGATCGCGTTGACGATGCCCTCGAAGCTCTTGAAGTCGACCTCGAGATAGTGGTTGATGTCGATGTCGAAGTTCGCCTTGAGCGTCTGGATCACCTTGTCGGGCCCGTAGTTGAACGCGGCGTTGATCTTCGACATCCCGACACCGGGAACGTTGACCCAGAGATCACGCGGGAACGACACGATGAGGCTGCGCTGCGCGCCCGGTTCGACGTGCACCACCATCATGGTGTCGGAGCGCTGTCCGCCTGCGGTGCCCTGATCGCCGAATGCGTTCTTGGCGACGTCACCCTGCACGAATTTCCGGCTGTCCGAGCCGATCAACAAGAAGTTCGCGCCCTTCGGCGGCGGCGGAGCCGTGGTGACCTTCACCCGGTTGATCTGGCCGAGCTTCTGATTGAACAACGCGTTGACGCCCACGACCCCGGTAAGGGTGAGCGCGCCCGCGAGGAGGCAGGCGATGGCAACTCGCTTCGGGAAAGCGCGCAACGAGGCGCGGAAGAAGTCCACGGCCCTGCGATGGTACCGGCGGGTCGCGTCGCTGCCGGGGTCGCGCGGGCGGCGGCAGGAGCGCCCGCCCGCCCGACCTGCGGATACCGTGAGGGCATGCGCCCCATGACTCCCGACGCGACGGCCGCCCGCGTGGCCGCGAAGCTCCCCCACGACGCGCCAGTGGCGATCGTGCGGGACGGGCGCTGCACGATCGTGGCCTGCGCGCCCGTAGAGCTCGTCGTGGCATCGGGGCGCGCCGCGCTCGAGCAGCTCGACGACCTTGCTGCCGGCTGGTGGGCCGGGTTCGTGGCATACGAGCTCGGCCACGCGATCGAGCGAGTCGTGCCGCGCCCGTCACCGTCGCCTGTTCCCCCGTTGCCGGATCTCGTGCTCGCTCGCTTCGACACCCGCGCAGTCATCGGTCCCGAGCCCGACCGCATCGAGCTGGTCGGCGACGGGCCGTCGCGAGCGGCACTCGAACACGCCGTCGGACGCGCCCGCGACGACGGCGAGCACCGCGCCGGCTCCGACATCGCGCTCGATGCCTGCGCGCGCTCGTGGCGCAGCAGCCTCAGCCGCCCGCAGTTCGAAGCGCGCGTCGCCACGATCATCGAGTTGATTCGCGCCGGTGAGTGCTATCAGGTCAACCTCACCCGCCGGCTCACGCTCGATGACACGCTCGACCCGGTCAGGCTGTTCGGCGCGCTCGCGTGCGAGAACCCCGCACCACACAGCGCCCTGCTGCGGCTGCCGGCCGGGTGTGCCGGCCAACAGCCCTTCGCGGTCGTGTCGGCATCGCCGGAGACCTTCCTTCGGTGGCGAGCGGGCAACGTGGTCACGCGCCCGATCAAGGGCACGAGTCGCGACCGCAACGCGCTGGTGCGCAGCGCGAAGGACCGAGCCGAGAACGTGATGATCGTCGACTTGGCGCGCAATGATCTCGGCCGGGTCTGCGTGCCCGGCACGATCACGGTGCCGGCATTGTGTGCGCCCGAGGCGCATCCCGGGTTGTACCATCTCGTGAGCACCGTGTCGGGACAGCTACGCGCCGGCGTCGGGCCGGGTGCGCTGTTGCGCGCGACGCTCGCACCGGCGTCGGTCACCGGTGCGCCCAAGCCCCGCGTGCTGCAGGTGATCGAGCAGCTCGAAACGATCCCCCGCGGTGTCTACTGCGGTGCCGTCGGTTGGATCGACACCGAACGCGATGCCGGCGACCTCTCCGTCGCGATCCGCACGTTCGCCATGCATGGCGCGCGTACCGAGCTCGGTGTCGGTGCCGGAATCGTTGCCGACTCCGACCCGGCTGCGGAGTGGCGGGAGACCGAGCTCAAAGGCGCGCGATTGCTCACCATTGCGGCGGCGAGCGCCGGCATCGAAGTCGGCGCGAACGACGCCGGGTCGCGACGCGGTGCTGCGACGCCGGTGGGCGCATGACCTCCGTCTGGCTCGACGGAGGTCTTGTCGACGTCGAGGTCGCCCGCATCTCGCCGTTCGATCACGGGCTGCTGGTCGGTGACGGTGTGTTCGAGACGCTGAAGGTCATCGGCGGCCGGCCGTTCGCGTGGCGCCGGCATGCAAAGCGGCTGGAGTTCTCGGCGACCGGCCTCGGTCTGCGACCCCCCGATCCCGCAATGCTGCGCGACGCCGCCGACGCGGTGATTGCGGCCAACGGCGTCGTCGACGGCCGCCTGCGGATCACCGTGACCGGAGGTCCCTCGGCGCTCGGTTCGGAGCGCAGCGACGTGCCGCCCACGGTGATCGTCGCGGCGTCCGACCAGGCACCGTGGCCGCCGACGGTCAAGATCGTCACCGTGCCGTGGACGCGTAACGAGCACAGCGCCGTCGCGGGCCTCAAGACCACGTCGTATGCCGACAACGTCCGCGCACTCGCGTACGCGCGAGCACGCGGCGGGAGCGAAGCGGTGTTCGCGAACACCCGCGGCGAGCTCTGTGAAGCCACCGGATCCAACGCGTTCGTCGTCATCGACGGCCAGGTGCTCACGCCGGCGGCCGAATGCGGCTGCCTGCTCGGCGTGACCCGCGCGCTCGTGCTCGAGCTCTGCGCGGCCAACGACATCCCAGCCGCCGAGACTGCGATGCCGCTCGACGTGCTCATCACGGCCGAAGAGATGTTCATCACGTCCACCACACGCGACGTGCATCCGGTCCACGCGGTCGATGACCGTGACATTGCGGCGCCCGGCGAGATCACCGAACGGCTGGTCGAGCTCTTCGCCGATCTCGCCGGCCGGAACTTCGACCCGTAGGCAAACGCCGGGAAGGCAGCCGTCAGCTCGGGCGGAGGTGCACGACGTCGCCGGCCACGACCTCGACGATGCAGCCGGCGCCCGTCTCCACCAACAGCTCGCCGGCATGACCGACGTCGACCGCGGTGCCGACCACCGGACCATCGACACGCTCGACGCGCACGTGGCGACCGAGCGTGTCGAGGCGGGCGCGGTAGTCGCTCGCCGTGCTCTCGAGCGCGTCGTAACGCGTCTCGAGGTGGGCGAGGTAGCTGCGCAGCACGTCGAAACGGTCGACCACGCGACCGCTCTCGAGGTTGCACGCTGTCGCCACGTCGGCCAGGTCGGGTGGAAACTCGGTCCACGTCACGTTGAGCCCGGTGCCGATCGCCACCGCGCGTACCTCGCCCGCGCTCGACACTTCAGCCTCGGCGAGCACGCCGCCGAGCTTCCGCGGGCCGACAACGAGGTCGTTGGGCCATTTCAGGAGGGCGCGTACGCCGGCGACGTCCTCGACGGCCTCGGCCATCGCGAGACTGCTCGCCATCGTGAGCAGTTGCACGCGGTCAAGGCCGACACGCGGGCGCAGGAGCACCGACACGAGGAGCGACGCCCCGGGCGGCGACTCCCAACTACGGTCGCGGCGACCGCGTCCCGCCGTTTGCCGATCCGCCACCGCGACCAGGCCCTCGGGTGCACCGCCACGCGCCTCGTCGAGGACATACCGATTGGTGGAGTCGAGCGTATCGAACAGCCGCAGGTCGCGAAAGCGCTCGCTCGGAGGGACATCGGCCACAGCCCGTAGGATACGACCCGCCTCGTTCCGTCTGCCGGGAGTCATTGGTGTTCTCGAAGATCCTGATCGCGAACCGCGGTGAGATCGCGATACGCGTGATGCGCACGTGCCGGGAGCTCGGTATCACCACCGTCACGGTCTACTCCGAGCTCGACCGCGACGCGGCACACGTTCGCTACGCCGACGAGGCGTACGCGCTCGGAGGCCAGACCGCGGCCGAGAGCTACCTGAACACCGAGGCGATCCTCGACGTGATCCGCCGGTCGGCAGCGGAGGCAGTGCACCCCGGCTACGGCTTCTTCGCCGAGAACGCCGACTTCGCGCGCGCGATCACGGCGCTCGGTGTGGTGTGGATCGGGCCGCCGGCCGAGGTCATCGAGGTGATGGGCGACAAGATCGCGTCACGCAACGCGGCCGACGGGGCCGGCGTGGCTTCGGTCCCCGGCACGCTCGAGCTGATCGAGTCGGTCGACGACATCTTGGCGTTCGGCAGCGAGTTCGGATACCCGATCGCGATCAAGGCCGCCCACGGCGGTGGTGGCAAGGGCATGAAGGTCGTCGCCGGCGCCGAGAACGCGCAAAGCGCGTTCGACTCGGCAACTCGCGAAGCCATCGCGTACTTCGGACGGCCCGAGGCGTACCTCGAGCGCTACCTCACCCGTCCGCGCCACATCGAGGTACAGGTGTTCTGCGACATGCACGGCAACGCCGTCTGGCTCGGCGAACGCGACTGCTCCACGCAGCGCCGCCATCAGAAGCTGATCGAGGAGACTCCCGCCGCCGGGATCAGCGACGACACCCGCAACGCGATGGGCGATGCCGCAGTCCGGCTCGCGAAGGCGTGCGGCTACGTCAATGCCGGCACGGTCGAGTGCCTCTACCAGGACGGTGAGTTCTGGTTCCTCGAGATGAACACGCGCCTCCAGGTGGAGCACTGCGTCACCGAGATGGTCACGTCGCTCGACCTCGTTGCCGAGCAACTTCGCGTCGCCTCCGGCGAGCGACTGTCGTTCACCCAAGAATCGGTGGTACGGCACGGCCATTCGATCGAGTGCCGCATCAACGCGGAGAATCCCGCAAAGAACTTCATGCCGTCGCCGGGCACAATCACGAAGCTGCGGGTTCCCGACGGCCCGGGCACACGCTTCGACGCCGGCTACGAAGAAGGCGACACCGTCTCGCAGTACTTCGACAACCTGATCGGCAAGCTCGTCGTGTGGGCACCCGACCGGGAGCGGGCGAGACATCGAATGCTTCGCGCGCTCGACGAGCTCGTCATCGAAGGCGTGCACACTACGACTCCGGCCGACACGGTGTTCCTCGCCGACGAGCAGTTCGCGGCGTCATCGCACTCCACGAAGTGGGCCGAGGAGCTCGATTCGGGCATGTTCGCAGTGATCGACGCGGCCGTGCCGCAGAGCGCGACCGGCGCCGCACCGGCGACCGATGGGCTCACCGCCCGCACCGTCCCTGTCGAAGTCGACGGCAAACGGTTCGAAGTGAAGGTCTGGCTGCCCGATGTCCCCGCCGGTGACGCGCCACGCGCCCGCGCGGTCCGCCCACGCCCGGGTACAGGTGCGGGCGCGGGTCTCGGCGACGGGACGATCAGCGCGCCGATGCAGGGTACGATCGTCAAGGTGTTGGTGAGCGCGGGCGACACAGTCGAGCTTGGTCAAGCGATGCTCGTGCTCGAGGCGATGAAGATGGAGAACAGCATCAACGCCGCCCAGGCGGGCGTCGTCGCCGAAGTGCGAGTGAAGGCGGGCGACACGGTCGGAACGGGCGACGTCCTCATGGTGCTGGAGTAACGCGGACCCGCTGCCGCGCGGTCAGTGCCCGTTCGACGTCGACTGGTCGCCCTGTTCCTCGACAACGACGGCGCCGAACGCATCCGGTGCCGTCGACTCGACCGCCTCGACAGCTGATCGGTCGATCGTAGCGTCGGATGGGCGCAGCTCGTCGGACAACGCTGCGTCCCGATGACGCAGCCGCGCCCGCCATACCGCAAACCCGATGGCAGCTCCGAGGAGGAGGATGGCAAAGACGAACCATCGACGCCTCGATCGGTTCGCGCGGCGACGCTCCCTGCTCGGCACGAGCTCCCGCGCGGTCCCCGCTATCTGACGGGCGTCAGACAGCACCATCGAAACCGACGAAGCAGCCTCACGGCCTTCCTCGACGGCGTGCTTCGCCCGCGCACCGACCTCGACTGCGTGCTCGATGACCCCAATTGGTCCCATGGACACCTCCCACTCGACGAGGAGGGTTTCCGTCGCGCAGCCGGTTGAAACGGACGAGCGCTATGACGCAGCCTCCCCAAGTGATTCGGAGAGTGCCGGGTGCACAAGCAGGGAGTCGACGATGTCGACGACTTTCAGACCATTCGTGACAGCGACTGCGATCACGCTGATGAGCTCCGCCGCGCTGCGCCCCACGATGGAGCCGCCCAGCACCACGCCCGTCGCGGGGTCGGACACGATTTTCACGAACCCGCGAGGATCGCCCTGGATCAGCGCTTTCGCGTTCGACGAGAACGGGACCTTGGTGACCCGGATCTTGCGGCCGACCGCGAACGCGTCGGCCTCCGCGAGCCCCACCTCCGCGATCTCGGGCTCGGTGAAGATCGCCGACGCCGCCTTGTCGTAATCGAGGTGCCGGTGCTGGCGCGCGTGCAGCCCCATCACGCGCTCGGCGATCTTGCGCCCCTGCATCGCCGCGACCGACGAGAGCGGCAGCTTCCCCGACAGGTCCCCGGCGGCGTAGATGTGCTCGACGTTGCTCTGGCAGTTGTGGTTGATCGGAATGGTGCCGCTGTCCGCCATCTCCACGCCGGCGTTCTCGAGCCCGAGGCCCTCGGAGTTGGGGAGGGAGCCGATCGCGAGCACGACGTGCGACGCGTCGACAGCGCGTCCGTCATCACAGTCGACCTTGACGTGGTCACCGTCACGCTCGATGCGCTCGGCCCGTGCGCCCTTCAAGAGCCGTACCCCGCGCTCCAGAAACGACGCCTCGAGCACGGCGGCCACCTCGGGATCCTTGTATGGGAGCACCTGCTGACGCGAGACAACGAGCGTCACCTCGGAGCCGAGCGCGCTGAACAAGTGGGTGAACTCGACGCCGGTGACGCCCGATCCGATGATGGCAAGGTGCGACGGGATCTCGGGTGGCGGATACGCATCTCGCGTCGTAAGGACTCGCTCACCGTCGATCGGGGCCCACTCGGGCACGCGGGGTCGGGAGCCGGTGGCGAGCACGATCGCGTCGGCCTCGACCTCCTCGATGCCGTCGGCGGTCTCGGCAACCACCTCGTACGGCCCCTTGAGCCTCGCCGTGCCGCGGATCAGGCGGACGTCCTGCGACGCGAGCAGCTCGGTGATCGACAGGTGCAGTCGCTGCTCGATCGACACAACGCGCTCACGCAGCGCGACCAGGTCGAGATGTCCCTGCGCCTCCAGGCCCATCGTGCGGGCCCGAGCCAGCCCCGATAGCTCGCCACCGGTCGCGATCATCGCCTTGGACGGGATGCAGTCCCAGAGGTGCGCCGCGCCACCGAGGACGTCGCGCTCGATGAGAGTGACCTCCGCGCCCATACTCGCAGCGAGCGACGCCGCGGTATTGCCGGCAGGGCCGCCGCCGATGATCACGAGTCGGGTGGGAGCCACGCGCCAAGGCTACCGAGCCTCGTGGGCATCAGCGCCGGCGCCGGCCGTTAGCCTGCCGTCTCGTGCCCGAGCTCCGCAACGATCCATTGAGCGGAACCCTCGTGATCGTCGCCGCCGAACGGGCGGCGCGTCCGCACACGTTCCCGTCGGTCACGGCCCCGGCCGCGCAACCACCCATTGACTGTCCGTTCTGTGCGGGCCACGAGACGATGACCCCGCCCGAGATCGCGCGGACGGGCGCGGGCGAACCCGAGACGCCGGGGTGGCGCGTCCGCGTGGTTCCCAATCTTTATCCCGTTGTCGGAGGAGATCAGGCGGGTGAGGGTGCCACCGGGGTGCACGAAGTCGTCGTGCTGTCGCCCGCGCACAGCGTCTCGTTCGGCCGGCTCGACGACGAGCAGGCCACCGAAGTGCTGACGGTGATGCGCGAGCGCGTGCGGGCCCATCTCGACGCCGGACGCAGCTACGTGCAGGCCCTGATCAATCACGGAGTGACAGCGGGCGCGTCGATCGAGCATCCGCACGCGCAAGTCGTCGCACTCGACTTGGTGCCACCCGCCGTCGAGCTCGGCCTCGCGCGCGTCGACGCCGCCGGACACGACCTCGTGGCCGAAGCCGTTTCGCGCGCTCCCGACGACCGGCTCGCGGTGATCGAGGGGCCCGCGGTGGCGTGGTGTCCCCGGGCGAGCGGCACGCCGTACCAGATCCGCGTGGCGCACCGCTCGACGCGGGCGGCATTCGAGGCCGCGACCGATGCCGAGGTGCGCGTCGTGGCGATCGCGACCCGCGACGCGCTCGCGCGGCTCGCAGGCGCGCTGGGCGACGTGCCGTACAACCTGGTCGTGCGCACGGCGCCACCGGGACGCGTCGGGTTCTTCCACTGGTACCTCGACGTGCTCCCGAAGATCAGCGTGATCGCCGGCTTCGAGCAGGGCACGGGCATCCTGGTCAACATCGTGCCGCCGGAGCACGCGGTCAGGCGCTTGACCGAAGTCGTTCCGTGACGATTCGAATACGCGTGTCCACGACCATGAACGCCCCGCCGGCGCGGGTGTGGGACGTCATCGAGCGGATCGAGCGGCACCCCGACTGGATGGCCGACGCCGTGCAGATCAGTTTTCTCGGCGAACGTCAGCGCGGCGTCGGCACTCGCTTCGAATGCCTCACACGCGTCGGTCCGCTGAAGACAACCGACGTCATGACGATCACCGAGTGGCGCCCGCGTGAGTCGATGGGCATCGAGCACGAGGGGGCCGTCTCCGGCGCCGGCCGATTCACGCTTCGGCGCAAACGCGGCGGGCGCACGAAGTTCGAGTGGGACGAACGGTTGCGATTCCCGTGGTGGATGGGTGGCCCGGTCGGCGAGCTGGCTGCCTGGCCGGTGTTGCGACGGGTGTGGCGCGCGAACCTCATCCGCCTCGAATACGAAGTCGAGAGCGGCCGCTGACCGGCGTGCCGAAACCGGCCGCAGGTCAGCGCCCGCGAAACGTCGCCTTCGAGGGTCCGTGCTCGAGGAAGCTGCGCACGCCTGTCGCGGCATCCTCGGTGGCGAACACGTCGACGAACGCCTCGGCCTCGATGTCGAGTCCGGTCGCGAGTGGCCCGTCGAGACCCGCGTCGATCGCGCGCTTGGCAAGACCCATCGCGACGACCGCGCCGGCGGCGAGCTCAGCCGCCCACTCGAGTGCCTGGTCGAGCACTTCGCCGTCGTCCACCACGCGGTCGACGAGCCCGATCGCGCGGGCCTCGTCGGCTCGCGCCCACCGTCCGCTCCAAATGAGCTCTTTGGCGCGCGCGGGCCCGACAAGCCGGGGAAGACGCTGCGTGCCGCCGCCTCCGGGAATGATGCCGAGCAGGATCTCGGGTTGACCCAGCCGCGCGGACTTCCCGGCGACGCGCAGATCACACGCGAGCCCGAGCTCGAGCCCGCCGCCCAGAGCGAAACCGTTGATCGCGGCGATCACCGGACGGGGAATTGCGGCAACGGCGTCGAACGCGGCGCGGATGGTCGTGCTGACGATACGCGCCGCGGGCTGATCGCCGAACTCATTGATGTCGGCGCCCGCCGCGAATGCTCGACCCTCACCGGTGATGACAACGGCTTTGAGCTCGGTATCTCCCGTGAGGTCACGCGCGATACCGGTGAGCTGCTCGAGCAGCGCGATCGACAGCGCGTTCATCGGCGGGCTGTCGAGCGTGAGGAGCGCGACGCCATCGGCGCGCCGCTCCGATCGGATGAACGTGTCGGTCATGGACTCGGAGGCTACCGGACCTGTCAGCTTTCGGAAGCGAGCAGCTCCCCCGCCGCGGCGTAGGGATCGAGCTCCCGCGCCGCCACTTGCGAAACCAGCTTGTCGAACTGCTCGCCCTCGCAACGGTGGTCGACCTGTGTCTGGAGGCGAGCGAGGACGATCGAGCGCAGCTCGTCGCGAATCCGCGCGTGACGCGCCAGCTGCAGCCGCCCGTCGCTCTCGATGAACGACCGGTGCGCGCCGACGGCGTCCCACAGCTCGTCGAGACCCTCGCCGCTCGTGGCAACGGTCTCGATGATCGGCGGTCGCCACTCGCGGCCCGCGACGAGCTCGAGCATCTGTTGCAGATCGTGCACGGTCGCGCTCGCTCCATCGCGATCGGCCTTGTTGACCACGAACACGTCGGCAATCTCCATGAGTCCCGCCTTTGCCGCCTGCACGCTGTCGCCCCACCCGGGAGTGACGACCACGAGAGTGGTGTCGGCCGCGGCCGCGATCTCGACCTCCACCTGCCCTACGCCCACGGTCTCGACGATGATCCACGGCTTGCCGGCCGCGTCGAGCACGCGCACGGCCTGCGGCGTGGCGAGCGCGAGCCCGCCGAGGTGGCCTCGCGTCGCCATTGACCGGATGAACACGTGCTCGTCGGTCGCATGGCCTTGCATGCGCACGCGGTCGCCGAGGATCGCGCCGCCGCTGAAGGGGCTCGACGGGTCGACCGCGAGCACGCCGACGTCGAGCCGCTCAGTGCGGATGCGACTGATCATCCGGTCGGTCAGCGTGGACTTCCCGGCGCCCGGCGCGCCGGTGATCCCGACGGTGTACGCGTTGCCGGTGTGCGCGAAGAGCCTTGCCACTGCGACGAACGCGTCGTCACCACCGGATTCGACGAGCGAGATCAGTCTCGCGATCGCGCCTCGGTCGCCGCGAAGCGTCGCATCGACGAGGGCGACCGGATCGTTGCGCAAGTGCGCGCTACTCGTCGGCGACGACTGCGGTGATCCCCGGCGCACGATCCATGATGATGCGCTCGACACCGGCCTTGAGCGTCATCGTGGAGACCGGGCACGTGCCGCAGGCACCCACGAGCGTGACGTGCACGACATTGTCGGCGTCGATCTCGTTGAACACGATGTCGCCACCGTCGCTCTGCAGCGCCGGACGGATCGCGTCGATCGCCTCGATGACGCTCTCCTCCCGGCTCGCAGCAGTATCAGTGTCGGGCGCCATGGTGTGGTCTCCTGGGATCATCTGCGTAGATACGGGAACACCCCAGTATCGCAGCCCATTCCCCGATACCGGAACCGGCGATCAACGCTGTGCGCTCAGTTGTTGACGCGTTGCACGTCGGCCCCGAGGCTTCGGAGCTTGCCCGCGAGGTCGGCGTAGCCCCGATCGACGTGGAACGGGTCGAGGACTTCGGTCTCCCCATCCGCCGCGAGGCCCGCGATCACGAGCGCCGCGCCGGCCCGCACATCGAGCGCCCGTACCGGCGCGCCCGACAGGCGGGGCACGCCCCGCACCACCGCGTGCCGGCCTTCCTTGCGGATGTCGGCGCCCATGCGGGTGAGCTCGTCGATGAAGCTGAAACGGCTGTCGAACAAGTTCTCGGTGACGATCGCCGTGCCTTCGGCAGTGGCCAGCAGCGCGACGACGAGGGGCATGAAGTCGGTCGAGAAACCCGGATAGGGCAGCGTCGCGACGTCGACCGCGCGGAGGCGGCCGTCGGCGCGGGCCCACAAGCCGTCAGGGGTCGGCGACACCTTCAAGCCCATCTCCCCGAGCTTGAGCACGATGCGCTCGAGGTGCTCCAGCCGCGTGCCGTGAATCTCGATCTCGCCGCCCGCGATGCCGCACGCCATGAGGTACGTGCCGCCCTCGATGCGGTCGCCCATGAGCACACTGTCGACCGCCTGCAGCTCCTCGACGCCTTCCACCTCGATCGTCGAGCTCCCCGCGCCTTCGACCTTCCCGCCCATGCGGTTGAGACACGCGGCGAGGTCGGTGATCTCCGGTTCGCGAGCTGCGTTCTCGATGACGGTCTGACCCTTCGCGAGCGCTGCTGCGGTGAGCAGGTTCTCCGTGGCGCCCACACTCGGGAAATCGAGCACGACGCGCGCGCCGCACAATGTCGGGCAACGCGCCTCGATGAAGCCGTGCACGATGTCGAGCTCCGCGCCCATCGCCGCGAGCCCGGCGATGTGCATGTCGAGCTTGCGATTCCCGATGTTGTCGCCGCCGGGCATCGCGACGCGCGCTTCACCGCAGCGCGCCAGCAACGGTCCGAGTACGTTGATCGAAGCCCGCAACTGGCTGACGAGCTCGTAGGGGGCCTCGGGCTGTAACGGACCGGTGGCGTCGATCTGCAGCTCGTGGTCGTCTGTCCAGTCCACCCGCGCGCCGATGGCGCGCAGCACGGCGATCATGACGTCGAGGTCGGCGACCGGCTGCACGTTGCGCAAGACGGTGACGCCCGGCGCGAGGAGCGCCGCGGCCATCAACTTGAGACCCGAGTTCTTGGTGGCGCCTGCGACCCGCACCGTGCCCGAGAGCGGCGCGCCGGGTCGCACGAGGAAGCGGTCCATTGGGGGCAAGGGTATGCCGGGTGGCCTCACCGGCTCCGGTAGTCGGGCGTGCGCTGCTCCACGAAGGCGCTGATGGCCTCTTTCATGTCGTCGGATTGCAGGCAGACGGCCTGGCCCTCGGCTTCGACGCGCAGCCCGTCACGCAATGCGGTGTCGAACGCGGCGTCGAGAGCTCGCTTCACACCGCGCACCGCCAGCGGCGGCTGCGCGGCAATCTCAGCCGCGAGCGCCGTCACCGTCGACTCCAGCTCCGCGTCGGCCACGACGCGTTCGGCAAGCCCGATGCGCGCGGCCTCGGCCGCGTCGATCTTGGCGGAGGTGAAGATGAGCTCCTTCGCCTTCCCGGCACCCACGAGGCGCGGGAGCCGCTGGGTGCCGCCGAGATCGGGGATGATGCCGTACTTGAGCTCGAGCAGCCCGAGCTGCGTGCCTTCCGCGACGACGCGCAGGTCACACGCCAGCGCGAGCTGGAGACCGGCACCGAGCGCATAGCCGCGAACGGCGGCAATGGTGGCGAACGGCGCCTCCTGCAGCCAGGTGAACGAGTCTTGCGTCCGTAGCACGGTGTCGATGACCGGGTCCGCGTCACGCTCCCCGGCGTCGGGATCCGCCGCGCCGAGCCCGCCGGCACCGGTGAGCGAGTCGGCGAACACCGACGTGTCGATGCCGCTCGAGAACGCCCGTCCCTCTCCGATGACCACGAGCACCCGCAGGTCGGGGTCGTCACGAAGCTCGGCGCCGAGGGCGCGCATCTCCCACCACATCTGTGGAGTGAACGAGTTGAGGCGGTCGGGACGGTCGAGCCGGAGCCAGCCGACGTGACCGTCACGTTCCAGTCGAAGTGTCTCCATCAGCCAGTCCTCCGGGTACCTTGCGTTCGGTGAGCGGGATGCCGAGCGCACGCCGCTGGCGGGTCGACACGGTAATTCGCACGGCCGGCACCGGCGTGACGAAGCCGAGGAGATCGCGGGGCGCGACCACTTGCGCGACCGCCCAACCGGGCACGTGAACGGCGAGGTCATCGGCCGCGAGCACCTCATACGGATCGGCCGCATCGCAGAGCCGGGCCGCGAGGTTGACGGGACCGCCGATGTAGTCGTCGCCGTCGAAGAGGATGACAGGACCACCGGCGATGCCCGCACGCAGCGGCAACGTGGTACCGGCAGCCGCGGTGCGCTCTTCGATCTCCAGCACGGTCGTGATCACGGCCGCCGCGTCGGTGGCCACGAACATCGCGCCGTCGCCGAGCCACTTGGCGACCCGCACGCCGTGGTCGGATGCCACCTCGCGCACGACGCTGCGGAAATCGCTCAGCACCGCGACCGCGGCCTCGTCGCCGTGCACCTCGGTGAAGCGGGTGAAGCCGGAAAGGTCGATGAAGGCGAAGAACCGTTCAAACCGCATGGCTCAAGTGTGGCCGCGTCCAGGTGGGGGGCACGAACACAGTGCGGTGACCGGTGTCACGGGGCCAGCCCCAACACCCATCCCGTGGCAATTTCCGCGCTCTGCGCAATTGTGTCATCGTGCGTGCGGCCGCTCGACTTCAACGGACGGAATCCGTGATCGGCGGTCTCGAGCCAGTGAAACGTGACCACGCCGGTGATCGCACGCGCGGCCGCTTGCAACGATTTCTGTGCGCCCAACGCGTCGCGCGTGCCGCTCACGAACAAGCACGGCACCTTCAGACGGCCGAAGTGCTCAACGCGCTGCTTGTCGGGCTTCCCCGCGGCATGCAGTGGATAGCCGAGCAGCAGCAGGCCGAGCGCGGGGACCGGATCGTCTACAGCGCCCACGATCAACGAGCAGTACCGACCGCCCATCGAGCGCCCACCGAGCACGAGCCGGTCGGGCGGCAACTTCGTACGGCGGGCCAGCTCGGCCGCGGCTTCGCGCGTGGCCGCGTCGAGCTTCTTCGGACTGTCGGGTGCCTTCCTGCCGGCGCTGCGATACGGATAGTTGAACCGCAGCGACGGCACACCGGCGCGCGCGAGTGCGTCCGCAACGGCAACGAGCGCTCGGGCGTCCATGTCGGCGCCCGCTCCGTGCGCGAGCAGGACCGCCCGATCTGCGCCACGCTTCGGCCCGTCGTACGCGTACTCCGTCACCAACGCATCGTTCACCCGAACCCCCAGTGTTTGTGCGATCAGGGCCCCTATAGGGCACCGATTGCACAACGGTCGGTTAGCGGCGGAGGACCCAGCGGGTGAGGAAGGCGTCGGTGCGTTCGAGGTCGTCCTGCACGGTCTCGGGCCGGGTCCAGCCGTGACCCTCGCCTTCGTACACGTGGTGCTCGACCGGCGTGCCCGCGCTCCGCAGCGCAGCCACGAGGCGCTCCGCCTGAGCTGGTGGCACCACCTTGTCGTCAGCGCCCTGCAACACGAGAACGGGCACGGAGATGTCGCCGGCACGCGTCACTGGCGAGCGTTCGCGATAGCGAATGGCGTCTTGGGGCAGCGCGCCGACGATGTGATCGAGGTAGCGCGATTCGAACCGATGCGTCGTCTCGGCGAGATCGAACAGGTCGGTGACGCCGTACAGGCTCACGCCCGCGCGCACCACGTTCTCGCGCGCGCAGACCAGCAGCGCGGTGAACCCACCCGCGCTGCCTCCGAGAATCGCGATGCGCTCGGCGTGACACCACCGCTTCCGTACCGCGTGACGGATACCCGTTACGACATCGTCGACCTCTCGCTCGCCCCACTGCCCGACAAGCGCCTGCGCGTAGCCGCGCCCGTAACCGGTCGACCCGCGGCCGTTGGGCGCGAGCACCGCCCAGCCCCGGTCGACGAAGTACTGCACCCGGGGCATCCAGTCGGCGAGCGCCTGGCTCGTGGGACCACCGTGGACATGCACCAGCAGCGGCGGGCGCACCAGCCGCTCACCGTCGTCGGCGCCGCGCGGCCGCCAGAGCAGCCCGTGCACCGTCGCCTTCGAGACTCCCGGCCACGTCACGTCCTCCGGCTCCACAAGCGAGTCGCTCCCGAATCCGGCGACGGCGCCCCGAGCGATCTCGCGCCGGTTGGAACCGTCGGACTCCATCACCGTGATCGCCGGCGGCGTGCGCGCACCCGAACGCACGCACAGGATTCCTGCAGCGGTCCAGTCGAGTCCGCGGTGCCATCCCTTCGACACCTCGTGCGCGCTGTGCGCGCTGCGGCCGGAGGTTCCGGCGCTTCCTGCGCTGACGAGCCGGCCGAAGCCGCCTTCGTTACGTTGGAAGACCAGCCGGTTGCCATCGGGCGAGAACGCGAAGGAACGCTGACCCGGGCCCCATCCCGGCTCCGCTTGTTCGTGCGGCTCGGGAAGCACGGCTCGGGCGCGGGACCCATCAGGCTTCGCGATCCACACGTTGACCCAACCCGACCGGTCAGTGACATACGCGAGCGCGTCGCCCGAAGGCGAGAACCGCGGCTGGCCGACCGCCTCCTTGTCGCCGCCGGCGATCACCCGCGACGTACCCGCGTCGAGGCCGGCGAGCACGATGCGCGATCCGTCCCATGGCATGTTGGGGAGGTCCCATTCGTGCCATGCCAGCGACCTGCCGTCGGGCGACCAGGCGGGGTCCCACGCGTAATCCGCGCCGGTCGATACCCGCTGCGGCCACGCCGAACCGTCGGCCGGCACGACGGCAATGGCGCACGTGTCGTCGCGCTCGAGCACGAACGCGACCCGAGAGCCATCGGGCGACATGACGGGCGCCGCTGCCCGGCCGTCTCCGGTCACCGCCCGTGGCGGCGCCAGCGGTGAGAGCACCCAGAGGCGGCCGTCCGCACCGGCGGCGACGATCTCGTGCTCGCCCGCCCAGACGAACGCGCCGCCCCCGTACGCACCGATCGGGGTCAGTGGGTGATCGGCGCTGAGCACGGACGGCGGCGCCGAACCATCGAGGCGCCCGAGCACCAGATCGACCCGAGCGGAGAAGGCATCACACCAGGCCAGAGCCCCCGGGACCGGCCCCCAGCGCGGCTCACCCATCCCGTGCGAGCGTGCGACCATCCCGGCCGAGATCCGCGGTGTCACTGAGGCAGAGGCTAGTGCCGGCACCCCCATTTGCCCGCGGGGCGCCGGCGCTCCAAGCTGTTCCCTCATGCCTTCTCCCGGTCAGCGTGACGCGCTCCGAATCGCGTACCTCGTCTATCGGGGCAATCCGCATTGCGGCGGCCAGGGCGTGTACACCCGGTACCTGGCGCGCGAGCTCGCGGCGCTGGGGCACCGGGTCGAAGTCTTCTCCGGTCCGCCGTATCCCGATCTCGACGATCCGGGTCAGCTCACCGAAGTGCCGAGCCTCGATCTCTACCGTACCAATGACCCGTTTCGCGTGCCCTGGCCGTGGGAGTTCAGGTCGCGCGTCGACGTGCAGGAGTTCGCGATCATGTGCAGTGCCGGTTTTCCGGAGCCGTACACGTTCAGCATGCGGGTGCGCGACCTGCTACGACCCCGCCGCCACGACTTCGACGTCGTACACGACAATCAATGCCTCGGCACCGGGCTCGCGCACCTGATCGACGGCGGCTGGCCGATGCTGGCGACGCTGCACCACCCGATCACTGTCGACCGCGACCTCGACTTGGCGCACACGACGAGCCCATGGCGCCGGTTCACGCTCCGTCGCTGGTACGGCTTCCTCGACATGCAGATGAGAGTGGCCCGTCAGATGCCGCGCGTCGTCACGGTCTCGGAGTCCTCCAGGCGCGACATCGTCGGCCAGATGGGCGTCGATGTCGATCGCCTCCACGTCGTGCCGGTCGGCGTCGATCCGGCCACGTTCCATCCGATCCCCGAGATCGCCCGCGTGCCGGGCCGCCTCATGACGACCGCGAGCGCCGACGTACCGATGAAGGGTCTCGCGCCCCTGTTGGAAGCGCTCGCGAAGGTACGAACCGAACGCGAGGACGCGCACCTCGTCGTGATCGGCAAGGCAAAGGACAAGAGCAAGATCCCCGCGCTCATCGACCGGCTCGGCCTCAACGGCTCGGTGAAGTTCGTCTCGGGCGTCACCACCGAACGGATCGTCGAGCTGTACGCCGAAGCGGAGATGGCCGTCGTCCCGTCGCTGTACGAGGGGTTCTCGCTGCCCGCCGTCGAAGCGATGGCATGCGGCGTGCCGGTCGTCGGCACGACCGGGGGCGCGATTCCCGAGGTCCTGGGCACCGATGGCGAGACGGGCGTGCTCGTGCCGCCCGGCGACCCCGGGGCGTTGGCCGCCGGCCTGTTGCGCGCGCTCGACGACGCGGCGCTGCGCGACCGCATCGGCGCCGCCGGCCGCGCGCGGGCGCTCGACCGGTTCACGTGGCGGGCGACGGCTGTGGGCACGGTCGATCAGTACCGCGCGCTGCTCGACGCGCGCACGCGGCCCGGGATCGTCTGATGCTCACCGTCGACTTCGACCGGCTCGGCGTGCGCGACCGCGCCCGGCTGCTCGACCTCGGTTGCGGTGGCGGCCGCCACGCGTTCGAAGCGATGCGGCGCGGCGCGACGGTGATCGCTCTCGATTACGACGCAGCCGAGTTGAAGGACGTCTGGGCCGTCATCCGCGGCATGCTCGACGCGGGTCAACTCCCCCACGGCTACGCCGGCGGTGTGGTCAACGGCGATGCGCTCCGACTGCCGTTCCCCGACAACTCGTTCGACCACGTGATCGCGTCGGAAGTGCTCGAGCACCTGTGGGCCGACGACCTCGCGATCTCGGAGCTCACCCGCGTGTTGCGGCCCGGCGGTCGCATGGCGGTCACGGTGCCGACCCGATGGCCCGAACGCGTCTGCTGGGCGCTCGATCATCACTACCACGACACGCCGGGTGGCCACATCCGGATCTTCCGTCAGGCCGACCTCGAGACCAAGCTCGAGCGCGCAGGGCTGCTCCTGCGCGGCTCGCACCACGCGCACGCGCTGCACTCGCCCTACTGGTGGACCAAGTGCGCAGTCGGTGTCGACAACGCGGACGCGTGGCCGGTGCGCCAGTACCTGCGCTTCCTCACCTGGCAGATCACCGAGCAGCCACGGTGGGTCAACCAGCTGGAACGCACGCTCAACCCCGTCCTCGGCAAGAGCCTTGTCGTCTACACGCAGAAGGTGGATCGACCGTGACCACTCCCGACTCCCTCGCAGTTCCCGGCATCGTGGCGGCCGACGACATGAGCGCCACCGTCAACGCGATCGCGAGGATCCAACTGCCCGACGGAAATATCCCGTGGACGCCCGGCGGGCACACCGACCCGTGGAACCTCGTCGAAGCGGCGATGGCGCTCGACGTGGGCGGGCGGCATGCAGACGCCGAGCGCGCGTACGAGTGGCTGCGCGCGATGCAGCGGCCCGACGGCGCCTGGCACGCGTATTACATCGGCGACGACATCAAAGACCCGACGCTCGACACCAACATCACCTGCTACATCGCCAACGGCGTGCTGCACCACTACCTGTCCACGGGCGACGACCGCTTCGTCGCCGACTTCTGGCCGATCGTGGAGCGCGCCATCGACTTCTCGCTCGACCACCAGGCGCCGACGGGCGAGATCGCCTGGGACGCCGACCTCACGAAGCGGGAATGGCGCGGTGCGTTGCTGACCGGCTCGTCGAGCATTCACGCGAGCATGCGTTGCGCGATCGTCCTCGCCGAGCATCTCGGACACGAGCGTCCCGACTGGGAGCTCTCGCTCGGCTCGCTTGCCCATGCAATCGAGCACCGGCCGGAAGTCTTTCTCGACAAGGCGCGGTGGGCGATGGACTGGTACTACCCCGTGCTCGGGGGCGCGCTGCGCGGCGAGGCCGCGGCCGATCGCGTGCGCGCCGCGTGGCGCACGTTCGTGGTCGAGGGGCGCGGCGTGCGCTGCGTCTCCGACCGGCCGTGGGTCACTGCGGCCGAGACCTGCGAGCTCGTGCTCGCACTCGACGCGATCGGCGAACGGGAGCGCGCGTTTCGGCTGTTCGAGTGGGTGCAGTTCCTGCGCGCCGACGGGGGCGGCTACTGGACGGGCGCCAACTTCGAAGGTGGCGCCTTTCAGCGCGACGGCGAGTTGTACCCCGTCGAACAGCCCACGTGGAACTCGGCCGCGGTTGTGCTCGCTGCCAACGCGCTGGGTGGGAAGAGCCTCACTGCCGGGTTCTTCCGGGGCAAGGCGATGCCCATCGGCCTCGACCGTGACGAAGTCCTCGCGGAGGCATTCTCAATGCTGCGCGAGGACACTGCCGACGCCGACTGACGAAGACCGATCAGCCGGTTACAACGGCAGCACGGCAACGTTTGTGCGCGAGCGCGCGGTAGAGGAACCACTTTTGCACAAACGGTGGTGAGGGACGCGACGGGTCAGGTGCGTCGCAGGATGCGCAGGCTGCCCACCGTCGCGACCGGCTCGAAGCCGTCGGCGACCGCGCGTTTCCATACCTCGAACGGTGCTTGACCGCCGTCGGCGGGCTCCTCGAACACGTCGTGGAACACGAGCAGGCCGGCGGGGGCGACGAATCGCGACCAGTGCTCATAATCAGCCATGGCGACGTCGAGCGCGTGCCCGCCGTCGATGAACACCAGCCCGAGCGGGGTGCCCCAGTACGCGGCCACGGTCGGCGAGTCACCGATCACCGCGATCACGGCATCCTCGAGGCCGGCGTCTTCGATCGTGTGCCGGAACCACGGCAGCGTGTCCATGCGACCGGTACGGGGATCGACGAGTCGCTCGTCGTGATGGTCCCAGCCCGACTGGTTCTCCTCGGAGCCGCGGTGATGATCCACGGTGAAGAGCACGACGTTGCGCGCACGCGCTGCGGCACCCAGATAGATCGCCGACTTGCCGCAGTAGGTGCCGATCTCGAGCAGCGGCCCGATCCCGCCTCCGTCGAGACCGGCGTCGTGCAACGCGAGCCCCTCGTCGTCGGGCATGAAGCCGATCGCGTCGCGCGCGGCTGCGAGCAGTGCAGGATCCATCGCGTCGAGTCTCGCGCGCGCCTCAGTCGAAGCCGGCAAGCCCGTGACGCAGGGTTTGCACCTGCGCCGTGCGCCGCCGGCGCCATCGGAGCTCCGCAGCGAGCCCTGAGGAACACGCGATCACCGTTCTGGGATGAGTTATCGACCGTGACGGTCGAAAACTCTGCCCGGAAGCAAGGAAAGGGTCCCTCGCTAGATCACGGGTTGCTCGGTGTAGCGGCCGAACACGTCGGCCAGCGCGTTGCAGATCTCACCGATCGTCGCGTAGACGTCGACGGCGTCGAGCAGCGCCGGCATGAGGTTGGTGGACGGCTGGGCGGCGTCCGCACGCACGCGAGCAAGGGCGCTCTCGACCGCGCCGCCGTCGCGGTCGCCCTTCACCTGCGCGAGCCGCTTCGCCTGCGCTTCTTCGACCTCCGGCCCGATGCGCAGCGTCTCCGGCGGTGCGTCGTCGTTGCCGTCGAGGAAGGCGTTGACCCCGACAATCACGTGACGGCCGTCGTTGACCTTGCGCTCGATGTCGTATGCGGCATCGCCGATCTCGCGCTGGAACCAACCAGACTCGATCTCCCGCAGCACACCTTCGAGCATCGACCCGTCGCCCGCGGTGTCGAGATGCGAGAAGATCGCCTCGGCTCGGCGCTCCATCTCGTCGGTCAGCTCCTCGACGTACCACGAGCCCCCGAGCGGGTCGGCCACGTTGGTGACCCGACTCTCGTACGCGAGCACCTGCTGCGTGCGAAGCGCGATCCGTGCCGCCTTGTCGGACGGGAGCGCGAGCACTTCGTCCATCGAGTTGGTGTGCAGGCTCTGCGTGCCGCCGAGCACGCCGGCAAGCGCCTCGATGGCGGTGCGCACGATGTTGACCTCGGGCTGCTGCGCGGTGAGTGAGACGCCGGCCGTCTGCGTGTGGAACCGCAGCTGCATGGAACGCTCGCTCTTCGCGCCATACCGGTCGCGCAGCCAGCGGGCCCAGATGCGCCGCCCCGCGCGGTACTTCGCGATCTCCTCGAAGAAGTCGGTGTGCGCGTTGAAGAAGAAGCTCAACCGGGGCGCGAGCTCGTCGACCGCCAGGCCCACCTCGATGCCCGCCTCGACGTACGCGAACCCGTTGGCAATGGTGAACGCGAGCTCCTGCGCGGCCGTCGATCCGGCCTCGCGGATGTGGTAGCCGGAGATCGAGACGGGATACCAACGCGGCATCTCGGCCGTGCAGAAACGAAACGTGTCGGCCACGAGCCGCATCGACGGGCGGGGCGGGAAGATGAACTCCTTTTGCGCCTGGTACTCCTTCAGGATGTCGTTTTGCAGCGTGCCGCCCAGCGCAGCGCGTGGAGTGCCCGCACGCTCCGCTGTGCGCACGTACATCGCGAGCAGCACCGCCGCCGGCGCGTTGATCGTCATCGACGTGGTGACCGCGCCGAGGTCGATGTCGCGGTAGAGGTCTTGCGCGTCGGCAAGCGTGTCGACGGCAACTCCGCATTTGCCTACCTCTCCGCCAGCGATCGGGTCGTCAGAGTCGCGACCCATCAGGGTCGGAAGGTCGAATGCCGTCGACAAGCCGTCGGCGCCACTTGCGAGCAGGTCGCGGAACCGGCGGTTGGTATCGACCGCCGTGCCGAACCCGGCGAACAGCCGCATCGTCCAGAGCCTCGATCGGTACATCGAGGGTTGCGGGCCCCGGGTGTAGGGCCACTGACCCGGGAACTCGCCGTCGGCAGGCCCGTAGACCGGTGCGACCGGAACGCCCGACATCGTGTCGAAGTCGGCGTCGCGCTGCTGCGCCGCGTCGAACGCGGCCTGCCATCTCCCTCGAGGTGTCGTCATTGCCACAAGGATCGCGCGCATCGCGGTGGGCCCGGGATCTCGGCCTTCTGCCGTTTAGGCCAGGCCCAGAAGCTCCACGATGCCGTGGGACTGGCCTGCGGTGTACCCACCGTCGACCACCAGCGCATGGCCGGTGACGAACGACGCGTCATCCGATGCGAGGAAGACGGCCGCGGCGGCGATCTCTTCGGGCCGGCCGAGCCGTCCGAGCTTGTGGGATGCGACGAAGTGTTCGCGCGCCTCCTCCATGCCGGGCATCCCGAAGATCGAGGCCGTCATCGGCGTGTCGATGAACCCCGGACAGATGCAGTTGGCGCGAATGCGACGATGCCCGTAGTCGATCGCCATGTTCTTGGTCAGGACCACGACTCCGGCCTTGGACGCGTTGTAGACGCTGCCGCCCTCGGTGCCCTCCAGGCCCTCGATGCTCGCGATGTTGACGATGGTGCCGCCCGTGTCCTGCTCGAGCATCTTGGCGATGGCGTGCTTCGCGACCAGGAACGTGCCGGTCAGATTCACGTCGAGCACCCGGTCCCATTCGACGAGGTCGAGCAAGTGGACCGGCCCCCCGCCCGCCACGCCTGCCGCGTTGACGACGGCGTCGACACGACCGTGTTCGCTTGTCAGCCCGTCGACCGCGGCCGCAACCGCAGTCTCCTCACGTACATCGACATCCCACCAGGACGCTGCGCTCGAAGCGCGCGGACGCGGCTCCACGTCGAGACCGGCAACGACCGCACCTTCCGCGGCGAAGCGTTCGACGGTCGCGGCGCCGATCCCGGACGCCGCGCCCGTGATCAGCGCGATCTTGCCGTCGAGCCGTGTCATCGCGTTACCCTCCCCGGCAAAGTCACAAGTCGTCAAGTCATCAATTCACGGCTGCCAACGCAACTGGAGCCCCGATATGGCAATGGAGTTCGCGCTGTTCTACGAGATTCCCGTCGCCAAGCCGTGGGACGCCGAGAGCGAGCACCGTGCCTACAGAAACACGATCGAACAGGCCGTCGTCGGAGAGCAGGCCGGCTTCGACAGCTTCTGGAGCGTCGAGCACCACTTCCTCGAGGAGTACTCACATTGCTCGGCGCCGGGCTATCTGTACGGGGCGATCGCGGAGCGCACGGAGCGCATGCGCATCGGTCACGGCGTGCGCCTGCTTCCCGCTCCCTACAACCATCCGATCCGCGCTGCGGAAGGCGGGGCGGTGCTCGACCTCGTCTCCGACGGACGGGCCGAGTTCGGCACCGGCCGTTCGTCGACGCGTGCCGAGCTCGAAGGCTTCGGCGTTGATCCCGACGACTCGCGTCCGATGTGGGAAGAGGCGCTGCGCATGGTCGTGGGCGCCTGGACCGACGATGTGTTCGAGTGGAGCGGGAAGTACTGGCAGGTCCCACCGCGGCGGGTGCTCCCCCGGCCGCTGCAGAAGCCGCACCCACCGCTGTGGGTCGCGTCGAGCAGCCCGGCCAGTCATGTCATCGCCGGCGAGCTCGGCCTCGGGTTGCTCTCTTTCACGATCGGTGTGCCGCCGGAGGAGCTCGCGCAGCGCATCGTCCTGTATCGCGACGCGCTGACGCGGGCCGAGCCGATCGGCAAGTTCGTCAACCCGCGCGCGGCCACGTTCACGATGGTGCACTGCGCCGAGACGACTGAGCAGGCGTTTGCTGAAGCCGCGGAGTCGTTCGAGTGGTACGTACGCACCGCGCTGTGGCACATCGGTACCGTCGCCGCCTGGCAGGAAGGTCGCGACCTCGGCACATACGACTACGCGCAGATTCTCAACGACCTCGACTTGAGCTTCCTGACGTTCGACTATCTCGAGTCGTCGGGCGCGTGCATCGTCGGTGACCCGCAACGCTGCCTCGAGATCGCCGCGCGCTACGACGCGGCCGATTGTGACCTGCTGCTGTGCCTGCTCAACCCCTACAAGATCCCGCACCGCTCGGTGATGCGCTCGATCGAGCTGCTCGGCGAGCACGTCATTCCCGCGTTTCGTTGACGCCGGGTACAGTCAGCCACCCGCCCCAGACCGAGGAGCAGTCAGATGGAGCAAGTGCAAGCCCCGGATCGCAACCTCGCGATGGAGCTCGTGCGCGTCACCGAGGCCGCGGCCCTCGCCGCCGGCCGGTGGATGGGTCGGGGCGACAAAATCGCCGCCGACGGCGCTGCGGTCGACGCGATGCGGCTCGTGCTCAACGGCGTCTCGATGGACGGCATCGTCGTGATCGGAGAGGGCGAGAAAGACGAAGCACCGATGCTCTACAACGGCGAGGAGATCGGCGACGGCACACCACCACAGGTCGACATCGCCGTCGACCCGATCGACGGCACCACGCTGACCTCGCTCGGCCGTCCCAACGCGATCGCGGTGATCGCGGTCGCGGAGCGGGGCACGATGTTCGATCCCGGCCCGTGCGTCTACATGGAGAAGATCGCGGTGGGTCCCGACGCCGTCGGCTCCATCGACATCACCGCGTCGCCGACCCAGAACCTGCGCTGGGTGGCCAAGGCCAATGGGGAGAGCGT